>CAYOJL010000007.1:0-45221 GCA_964404235.1 uncultured bacterium
GTTTATACGCTTCAGCATCTTTTCTTGAATGTCGTGCAATTTCTCTATATGTTTGATCTCCATCTGCTGTGCGTAATAAATAATCATCATCTAATGGTGTGAATGTGCTTTCTAGTGGGAGTAACTCCAATCCAAATTGTGGTAGCATCAATTCCCGCATTACATTTGGTTTCATCAAACTTACCACATAAGAGCAGACAGAGAATTTAAACCCTGGAAATACTTCTTCAGTGACAGCAGCCCCCCCAAGTACATGTCTACGCTCCAAGACCAAAACCTTTTTCCCGGCTCTTGAAAGGTATGCCGCTGCGGTAAGGCCGTTATGGCCTCCCCCTATCACTATGGCATCATATTTATTTATACTGGACATGAACGTTTCCTTTCAGGGTCAAAGAATGGTGTTTGCACGATCTTTGCAGGGGTCAACTTTCTGAAATGTTCGATCTTTAATTCAAAATCCAATAGAGTTCCTTCTTTTGAATAACTATTCTTGATATGTGCTAGAGCTATGTAGCGTTTTAAGATAGGAGACCACGCCCCGCTAGTTGCATATCCTACTTGTTCAGAACCATAATATAATGGTGTACTGGTTCTCCAAGCAGTAGAAGGAAGCCCTGGGGCAAGCCCAGCCTCCCTATAATGTTTTTCCAATTCATCCCATTGGATCTCTATACCAACAAATTGCCATTCTGGGCCATTCTTTAATTCCTTTTCCAATGCTCTTTTACCTATAAAATCATCTTTTTTCATTTTTACTGACCATCCGAGACCCAACTCAAACGGAGAAGATTTCCTTGATTCGATCAAGGCATGTCTTGATGAGATATAATCCACATCCAATAATATCAATCCTGCTTCTATACGAGATACATCTAATGCCTGTAGACCCGTTGGGGTAATTCCGTAAGGTTTCCCTTTTTCAATAAGCAAATCCCAAACTAGTAAAGCATCTTTAGGATCCATCCAGATTTCATATCCTAGATCACCTGTATAGCCTGTTCTGGATATGGATACGGGAATATCTCCCAATTTTGTATCCACCATCCAAAAGAATTTTAGTTTATCAAGAGATTCATTGGCTACTGCATTCAGTATAGATCGGGAATTAGGTCCTTGAAGAGCCAATGCTGCGGTTGTTAATGAATCATCTGATATCATTAGGTCCATTCCGACAGAATTATGTTCTAGCCACTCTAAATTTGGTTCTGCGCTAGTTATGCGAAATTTATTTTCTGATAATCTCTGTACCGTTCCATCATCGATCACCTTACCATTCTCATCACACCAAGGTGTATACATGACCTGCCCTACCTTACAGATATTGATATTTCTTGTAACCAGCCTATGAAGAAATTTTTGAGAATCATGCCCCTCTATAATATATTTATATAATGGAGTGATATCTAATAATGCGGCTTTGGTGCGGATCGCAAAATATTCATTTTCATGGTTTAACTCGTAATTGGTTGCAGAAAGGTAACCTGACCAACGACGCCACTCCTGTGATTCATTTAAAATAGATGTCCGATCAAAGAAAGGTGAAAGTTTTAATTGGGTCTCAGCGTGAAATTGGTTTTTATAGCTCATTGAGCACACCTTAAGAAGGGACGCGTTAAGCAAGTTGGACCACCAGCACCTTTTAATGATATCTCAGTACCATCATATGTATGAACCTCTACACCTTCATTTTCAAGCCTATCTTTTGTGATTGGGTTTCCTTCTACCATGATAACTTTTCGATTTTCCATTGCTAGCACATTACATCCCATAGAATCATATTCCTCATCAGGGACTTCAATTAGTTGAATTTTACGCTCGAGAAGATATTTCCTGAATGAGACGGAAAGCAATCTAGAATACACTAAATAAAGATCATGGTCGATGGGTGAAATATTGCTCATTAGATGGAGGCAATCTGTTGGACCGGTCCAGTGGGGGAGTGCGACAGGGATCACGGTATCAACTAGATCTCCTAATAGATGTTTAAATTGATTTATTCCCTCCATATTAGACCTATATCCTTCTCCAACTGCAACTGTACGTTCATCTATCCATACGATATCACCACCTTCCAAGGTCCCCGGCAGTTCAATGCGGCCTAATATTGGGACCTGGATTGCTCTAAAATACTTTTCAATATCATCTGGTTCATTAGACCTTTGTTCTTTTCCCATATTGCATAGGATAACACCTCCATTTGTTACTATACAAGGGTCATGGGTATATATAGAATCAAGAGAAGTATTGGAAGTAGGCAAAAAATGGATCTCTGGACCAAAGGATCTTATAAGGTTTAAAAAAAGTTCATAATCTTTACAGGCGATATCAAAATTTGGTGTTTTGGAATAATTTAGTTCAGAGGATTGACGATCGATCGTAGGTTGATCAATGAATGCATCCCTAGGATGTTTGAGTAATATACGCCGGACCTGTTTTACCATATCCTGGCACCCAAATTGGATCATATATTAATCCAAAGAACCTTCCACGCATGTGGTTTGAAAACCACCACGAATATTATACATAGTGGTTACCATTAGTTGTTTCGTCTTTAATGCTGAACAAAGATCAGAATAGATACGTTTGGTCGCAGCTTCTTGATAGATGCCAACATTCCTAAAGCTTACAAAATAATATTTAAGTGATTTCAACTCTACACATTTATTTCCAATAGGAAAATATTCGATCTTCACGTAGGCGATGTCTGGTAAACCACTAAAAGGGCAAACAGCGCTAAACTCATCTGTTTCAGTTTTTATATATTGTTCTGGGCTATCAAAATCAAAAACCTCTAATAGGCTTGGATCGATATGAGATTCATCTAAGAAATCAAATGATTTTCCTTCTGCTTTTGCCATTTTATTCTCCTTTATAAATGCAGCCAGTAGATTCAGTCTCTTTGATCTCTATTTGTTTTAGTCCTTTAAGAGATGGATTAAGTTGTTTCCAGATCCAGCAGCATAAATTTTCGCTTGAAGGATCTTCAAGCCCATTTATATCATTTAAATATGAATGGTCGATCAATTCATGGATTGGTTTGAATGCAGAATCAATATCAGCAAAATCCATTACAAATCCAGTATTTTGATCAATATCACCTTCAACTGTTATTGTGACCTTAAAAGAATGACCATGGACTTTTTGGCATGGATGTCCATCCGGGAGATTAGGTAGAGAACGAGCAGCCTCAATTGCAAATGTTTTATATACATTCATGTCCAAATTTAGGGAATACCCATGATCTTATGAGTTTGAAGACTAAGTTTCCACTTTGGATGATTCATGACAAATTCTTCAGATCTTTTAATATTCTTTTTTTGGTCAATGCCATCCATGGGTTGAATATAAAAATGGTCAAACTTCAGTTTTTCATGTATTCTTGGATTCATCCCACATTGAGGGTAAACCACTTTTAATTCGTTTCCTTTTTTTAAAATGAGATCTGCATTTGCTTTTGGGCTTACACATATCCAATCGATCCCATCAGGTGGAATGATCGTTCCATTTGTCTCGATACCGATCTCAAACCCGGCTTCATGGATAGCTTTTATTATAGCGTTATCCATTTGCAATAATGGTTCTCCTCCTGTACAAACTACATAAGGATCTGATGATGTGGTTTCTGACCAAAGGTCAGTAATAATATTTGTTATTTCCATTAATGAATATTTCCCACCATTAATACCATCTGTACCTACAAAATCAGTATCGCACCAATCACAGATAGCATTGTCTCGATCTTTTTCATGACCAGTCCACAGATTGCATCCAGTGAATCGTATAAATACTGCTGGGCGGCCTGTGTGATATCCTTCTCCTTGAAGAGTATAATATATTTCTTTTACTGAATATTTCATGAAACTCGATAATTTAAAGGATCTTTGGCCTCTGCTTCTTTGAATCCCTTTAACCTTAAATAGCACGAATCGCAATTGCCGCATGGGTCTCCATTTTCATTTGGATCATAGCAACTAGATGTTAGGCTATAATCTACACCAAGCTTTATTCCAGTCTTTATGATATCTGATTTTGTCATATTGATCAGAGGGGTGTGGATCTTAAATGTTGAGCCAGTGGCACCTGCTTTAGTTGCTAGATTTGCTGTACGCTCAAATGATGAAATGTATTCTGGTCTACAGTCCGGGTATCCGCTATAATCCAAAGCATTGACTCCAATGAATATATCAGATGATCCAAGTGTTTCTGCCCAAGCCAATGCCAGGGATAGGAAAACAGTATTTCTCGCAGGAACATAGGTTGCAGGGATATCCACCATTTCAGATGGGTCTCTATTTTTAGGGACATCTATTTGATCTGTCAAGGCAGATCCCCCAAATTGTCTAAGGTCTATATCTATGATACTGTGGTCCTGGATGCTATAGAAATCAACGACCATTTTTGCTGAATTCAATTCGTGATCATGTCGTTGTCCGTAATTAATGGTCAAAGCATAAAGATCAAAATCTTGTTCTCTTGCTATGGCTAAACACGTTGTGGAATCAAGCCCACCGGAAACGAGGACAACAGCTTTCATGTTCATAAAAGAATTATTTTATTTTAAAATTCAAAAGGTCAGTCTGTTACTAAAAATACTGCGTTGCCAAATAAGACCTTACTATTATACCAATACGAGCGAAAGAGCGGATTATCTGCCATGTATATGATTCTCCCTTTTTTTGACTCATGGACACCAAAGATCAGATTATTATTTATCTTTTTCTTTATACGATGTCCCATAAATCCAGATATATGAGAATCAGCATTTCTTAATATTCCCACATTCCAACCTTTTGGTAAAAGAGGATATAATTTCTTTTCAAGTTTAAGACCAAAGTAATGTTTATCATATCCAAAGGCTAAAGGATGCGTATTATCCATCTCAAGTTTTATAATATTTCCATACATCGTATCTATAAGCTTCTTCCGTTTACGGTCCCCAAATTTTTTATCCCGTTCTTCTAATTTTTCTTTTTCGAGGAGTTTTTTTGCCTCTTTTTTTGCGCTTTCAGATTCATATTTAACTAAACCATAGCCCTTTTGATCAATGAATTTTTCCATGGCTGAACCTATTACGATTAAGCGACCACCACTATTGACCCATTTCAATAATTCTGGCGGGGGAGACGATTTGATGAGTATGGATGCTCCAGTATCCTTTTTTATTTGTGCAGTTGGTCTAATTTCTGTTTTTAAAAACCCATAGCTCCCATTGGGCATTATCAATACATCAATATCTTTTAATGGGATAGATTTGAAATCTGATGTATTGAATACAGATAATGGGAAATGTATCTGTTGTTCAAAGAAATGCCAGATCTCACCAAAATTACTACTAGAGATACCATTCCCGGCCAGAACACCAACTCTAGGTTTTTTGATAACATTAAAATTTGAAGAGCCAAGGTCAATACCTTTACTGGATGCACCGCTTGTTATTGTATATAGATCAGGTTGATGTATTAATGCGGACTTTTTTACGATAGTATGCAATTTTCTACCTAAATGTTCATTCCCTCTTGGGGAAATAAATAATGTGCCAGGTTGATATTCTATCTCATTATTCGTGAATGATTTTTCAGCGATCCTAACGGTAATGTTATTTTTTAATATGTCTGCTAAAAACTTTAACCCATTGATCGTACCCCACTTTGCTAAATAACCATAGGGGTTTTCTTTTAGATCAAAATTCTCCTGGGTCATGGCCGTTTGATCTTCTATATCTATATCCAATATGGTCTCAGTGGCATAAGCCTCTAAACCATAAATATATGGTAATGACCATGCGGTTATATCATAGGTCAATGAATCAGAAACATGTGTTTTTGGCTCAAAAAGCACATTTGCTAATATCCCAAGGTCCTGTTCGATAGAAATGCATAGATCTTTATCTGTTACATCTATATCTTCAATTTTTCCATTAATATAATTAAAGGCATTTACATTTGGTCGAGGTGAAGAGATATGACCGTATTTGATACCATTTAAATTCAATAGGTGTGCAAGGTCATTTATTTTATTGCTGTTATTTTTATGAGAGATAATAAAGGATCTGTATTTACTTGTAGGAGTAGAAAAAGGGTCTTTGAAAAATGCGTTAAACTCTTTTAGGACCCTCTCAACATTTTCATACGTTGCCTCTATTGTTGAAAGTCCAGTCAAATAATGATGTTCCAATCTTTCTTTTAAGGTAAGTGTATCACCCGCTGATGTTTTCACAGCAACTCCACCAGCACCGCTTCCACCTTTTTCGTATGTCATACCCAATGCTCCATTAAAAATAGGATAGGTATCACCAAACCCAGGATAAAGAAGATCAAATTCTTCATTTCTAAAATAAAGGAGTTGGTTATTATCAAAATAATCGGCATTGTTACTTCCGATGATCTGTTGAAATTCACGTTGCCATGGAGTGATCAATTTGTGGTACGGTTCAACTGCAGGAGCAAAGTAATAAGGTTCATTATAAGACTGTTCATGATAGTCTACGTGTACATGGGGCATCCACTTTTTATATAGTATTGTCCTTTCTTGGGATTCTTTTTGATTTTGCCAACACCAGTCTCGGTTTAGATCGTGGTAATAATGATTCGTTCTTCCACCTGGCCATGGTTCCCTATGACCTCGTGTATTTGCATCAATATTGGGTATAACATTACCTGTCATTCTGTAAAAATTTGCATAACGGTCTCGTCCGTCAGGATTTATACATGGATCAATGATCACAATTACCTTTTCTAACCATTGCATTTGTTTACTATTTGTAGTGTCTGCAAAAGAGTGTAGTGTTTTAATGGCAGCTTCCATTGAACTAGATTCATTTCCATGCACCGAGTAGCTAAGCCAGACCACTGCTAGGTCGCCTCCTATTTTATCACCCGTATTTAGGCCTGATGAGATCAGGTGTTGAATCCTTATTTGTTCAAAAGATCTATCATTATTTGGGTGTTTTATTATAGATGCTATGAGGGGTCGCCCTTCATATGTTTCACCATATTCGACCAATTCAATATGACCGGAGATCTCTGATACATGTTTAAAATAGAAAACTGCATCATGATGAAAAGTAAACTTATCGCCAAGATCATAACCTAAGAAATCTTTAGGTGTTTGTAATGAAGATCCAAAGAGAATAGATAATTGGATCATAAACAATATTTTTTTGAAAAATTGTTTTCTCATGTTAATGTCCCTAAATATTATACGTGCGATTTAAAGATAAAGTGCTTTTGCTTTGATCAGAATCTAACAGATAGAGAGTCAGTTATCAAAAATATGTTAGATATTTAATGAAAAACTATGATACTTATAGATAATTTGACCCACCATAATGGAGCATAGATGAGTTATTCAAGAGATATATCCCAACCGATCTTTGACCGAGCATTAGATGTCCTTGTTAAAGGCGTCAGTTCAAACTTTCGTTTTTTAGGTGAAAAAGAAACACCTGTGATCGTAAAAGGTAAGGGTGCTAGTGTATGGGATGCAGATAATAATGAATTCATTGATTATCGTTTAGGTTGGGGGCCAATTATTCTAGGGCATGCGGATGATAGGGTCAATCAGGCTGTAGCGGAACATTTAGAGAATGGAACAACATTTGCCGCAACGAGTGAATTAGAAGTTATTGTTGCAGAAAAACTGGTTAAAATGGTTCCAGGCATGGAAAAGCTTAGATTCACTAATACGGGTACAGAGGCCACAATGCATGCTCTTCGTACAGCTAGAGGTTATACGAATAAAGAGAAGTTTATCAAATTTGAAGGTCAATATCATGGCGCCCATGACTATGTGTTATTTAGTACTGCATCATCTCCTATCTCAGCCATGGGAGCTCGCACATCTCCTATACCCGTTCAAGTTGGTTCTGGGATCCCAGATAAAATACGAGATTATGTCTTTTGTTTACCGTTCAATGATTTTGATGCGATAGAACAATGTGTTAAAGATCATCATGGTGAGGTTGCTGCAGTTCTAGTTGAACCTTGTTTAGGTAATATTGCTGGTATTGAGCCAAAAGATGGATTTTTAGATCATTTAAGGTCTTTATGTAGTGATCATAATATTGTACTTATTTTTGATGAAGTTAAAACAGGTTTCCGTTTATCTAATGGAGGAGCCAGAGATACATACGGTGTGATCCCTGATATATCCACTTATGCTAAAAGCCTAGGAAATGGATTGCCTGTTGCTGCTTTTGGAGGTAAAGCTCAGGTAATGGATGTGATCGGTGGGGGTAGTGTAACCCATGCAGGTACTTTTGGAGCTAATGGAGTCAGTATGGCAGCAGCCAATGCCGTGATCGATATACTAAATGAGACCCCTGTTTTAAAAGACCTTGCTGATAGAGCTCTAAGATTAAAAAAAGGACTTGATCAGATCCTTACGGATGCAGACCTTTCTCATCAAATGTGTGGCCACCCTAATATTCAAGGATTTTTAATTACAGAAAAGGAAGTCCATGAAGTGCGTGATCTCGCATATAGTGATGATGCTTTATATGAGGCCATCATGAACAATATGTATGATCGCGGTATCTGGGTTGAAAGCGACCCAAGAGAACCATGGTTCTTGTGTGAAGCACACACAGATGCAATCATTGATAAAACATTAAATATATTCCAGGAATCTGTTAAGGCTGCAGTCAAATAGAACTATGAGGTCTGAAGTATACTGGACGGACCAGTATCCACCAGGGAATGGATTACAAGTCTCATCAAACATTCCGGATAAGATAGATGTGGTAATAGTTGGAAGCGGATATACTGGCCTTGCAGCTGCACGCGTTCTAGCAAATGCTCAGATCTCAGTTGCTGTTCTTGAAAAGCATGGTATAGGCTGGGGCGCGAGTTCAAGAAATGGGGGAATGGCAACTCCTGGTCTAAAGCAGGATATTTATAAAATATATAAAAAATATGGGATGGAATATGCCCATGAATTCTGGAAAGCATCAGTAGATGCCATTGATCTTTTAGAACATATCATTGAAGAGGATAGAATAGAATGTGATTGGTATCGTAATGGACATATTGCGCTAGCGAGTAAGCAGTCTCATTATAATAAACTACCTGAATATGCTGATTGGATCAAACGGGAATTAGGACATGATAAAACGATTGTACCCAAGGAAGATATAAAAACAGAGATAGGATCTGAATTCTATTTTGGAGGGTTATCAGATGAGGTTAGTGGAGGATTACAACCTTCTAAATATTTGAATGGACTCGCAAGATCCGTTACTGAACTTGGTGTCACTCTGTGTGAAGGATGTAGTGTTGATTCAATAATATCAAATGGATCAAACTATGAAATCATTACAACTCTTGGATCTATAAAGGCGAAAGATGTAATTATTGCTACCAATGGTTATACAGATGCATTGGTACCAGAATTAAAACCAAAGATATTTCCAGTTGGGAGTTACATTATTGTCTCTGAACCACTTTCAGAAGATCTCCAGGAAAAATTAAGCCCTAAAGGTCGCATGTTCTATGATTCAAAATGGTTCATTAATTATTTTAGGCTTACTCCAGACGGACGTATGCTTTGGGGTGGGCGTAACGATCTAAGTACGGACCTTGATCTAAATGAAAGTGCAACAATTTTATCAAAGCAGGTCAGGATGGTCTTCCCTGAACTTGAGGATGTAAAATTCACTCATACTTGGACAGGGAAGCTAGGAATCACATTTGATCTCATGCCCCATATAGGCCAGGTCAATGGGATTCATTACGCTTTTGGATATGGTGGCCATGGATTATCTATTGCTACTTACCTTGGTACTGAAATGGGATTACTCTTATCAGGTCAAAAGCAACGGAGCCCATTTGAGGAAATATCTCATCAGACAATGTTCTTTTATCGTAGAGACCCTTGGTTCCTTCCTTTTGCTGCTAGATATTATCGATTTCTAGATTGGATATCCTGAGATAATGTATCCTCTAGCAACCATCGATTATGCAATTATCTTTATATACCTTTCTGGGATGATTGGAGTAGGGCTATGGTTTGCAAAAAAACATTCGGATTTTGATGATTTTTTTCTGGCTGGAAGGTCTCTTACAACCCCTCTCTTGATCACAACTCTTATTTCTACTTATTATGGAATCGATGTTTTATTTGGAGATACTCAACTTGCTTATACTGATGGTGTTGTGGCATGGTTTGGTTATGCTCGTCCAACATATGCCTTCTACTTGATCGCTGCATTACTACTTTCCCGTAGATTACGAGAGGAGAACTTTAAAAGCTTACCAGATATTTTAGATTTCTATTATGGAAGAAAGACACGATATGTTGGAGCTGTTACATCTTTTATTTATTCCTTACCTGCATTGTCACTCTATGGTTTTGGAATGCTAGGTGATGTGATCCTAGGGTGGGAGCCTATTACCGGAATGTTGGTCTTGGGAGGCATCGCTTTGGTCTATACGCTTACTGGTGGATTTTGGGCTGTAGCCCTTACGGATTCAATTCAATTTGTTATGATGTGCCTGGTCATTGCCTTTGCATTTCCATTCGCTATGAATTTTGTTGGTGGATTTAATTCTATGATAGAAGTACTTCCCCAAAGTTATTTTGATACAATGGGCGATCTAGATATTTTTCTTATCATTATTTATGCCTCTACTGGCTTATCTGTTTTGGTAGAGCCAACATTTTATCAAAGAATATTTGCTGCAAGATCATACAAGAATGTTCGTAATGCATTATTGATTGGTATTTTTATTTGGGGGTCATATGATTGGCTTATAACTATATTGGCAATGTCTGCAAAAGCAGGGGTGGTCAAAGGATTGTTGCCGACTGATGTCGCACCGGATGCTGCACTTCTAACAGTAGTTGTGGCCGCTCTTCCAGCTGGCTTGGTGGGTTTATTTTTGGCAGGCGTTCTTTCTACAGAGATGTCTACTTTAGATTCTTATTGTCTTGTTGCTGGGGGTAATGCTGCTTATGATATTTATAAGCCTGCAGTCAAACCAACAGCAACTGATGATGAGTTGATCCGTACGACCCGATACGGTATTCTTTTGTCATGGATACTTGGTTTTGGAATGGCAACAGCCTTTGATCAAATGTTGGGTCTCTGGGTGTTTTTGGCATCCATATTGATCTCAAGCACATTGATACCAATTTTATTAGGCCTCTATATCAAAAAGTTAAGGAGATCACTTGCAGGTTTCATTAGTTCAGGAGCAGGGCTATTATCTACAGTTACGCTCAATATTTATATTATGACCACGGGCACGTTTGATATAGAGGAAGAAACCTATATTGTACAATGGTTTGGCATAGATTTTTTACAGGAATTTGTTATGTATATTACAGTGCCAATTTCATTCATAGGATTTTTTATAGGTTATATATTGGATAAAAGGATAAGACCTTGAGTTATTGGGAAATATTTTCTTGGATCACAGTTGTTTTTCTTGGGATCGGTTCTATAACGGTATTCCTATTATTTATAAAGGATATCAGACATATCTTGAAAAAGTTTAAGAAGGAGCAGAGATGATATTTAAGAATTTTATCGATAATCAATGGTGTGATGCACGATCTGGTAAAACATTCGAGGTCTTGAATCCTTTTACAGAAGAAGTGATCGCAAATGTTCCTGCAAGCGATGAACAAGATATAAATAATGCCGTGGAAGTGGCAAAGAACTCATTTCATCAATGGAGCGAGTTAACTGCTGGTGAGCGCCGTGATCATTTAAGATCTTTGGCAAATAGTTCAAGAGAACATGCTGAGTCAATCGCTAAGACGATCTCCTCAGAAATGGGCAAACCATATAAAGATGCATTAACAGAGATCGATGATCTAGCTGAATATCTTGAATATTATAGTGAACTTGCTCGTGATCAAGTCGGGAGGATCGTAGCCCCTGTAGATCAGAGATCAATGTCCTTGGTTCGATATGAGCCCTATGGTGTGGTAGGATGTATCATTCCATGGAACTATCCTTTATCACTGATGGGCTGGAAACTCGCACCAGCATTAGCTGCAGGGAACACTATTGTAATGAAACCTAGTGAGATCACTTCTCTTTCTATTTTACATTGGGCAGAACTTGCAGGTGCAGATATGCCACCTGGTGTAATGAATGTGGTCACAGGTTTTGGCGAGGAAGCAGGTGAAGCTCTTGTAAAACATCCTGAAGTACCAATTATTACATTTACTGGATCAGTACGTACTGGGAAAAGGATAGCTAAATTGGCCGCTGATAAACTTAAAAAGATATCACTTGAACTTGGGGGAAAAGACCCCGTGATCATTTGTGATGATGCTGATATTGAGGTTGCCGCGAAAGGAACTTCATGGGGTGGATTTGTAAATACAGGACAGGTATGTACCTCTGTTGAACGTGTATATGTATATGATTCTGTTGTAAAAAGATTTACTGAGGCATTGGTGGAAGAGGCAAAAAAAGTAAGACTTGGTGATCCAATGGATAAATATATAGATATCGGTCCTATGGCATCTCAAGACCAATTCAACAATACAATAGATAAAGTAAACCTAGCCAAGGAACAAGGAGGACGAGTACTGATAGGAGGTAAAAGATCTGATAAATTTGATAAAGGCTATTTCTATGAGCCTACTGTATTTGATAATATAACATCGGATATGGATATCGTTACTGAAG
Source organism: uncultured bacterium (assembly GCA_964404235.1). Classification (GTDB taxonomy): domain Bacteria; phylum Fidelibacterota; class Marinisomatia; order Marinisomatales; family UBA1611; genus CACEUX01. Next base: position 12,644 of record CAYOJL010000007.1, read on the forward strand.
AATCCTTTAGTCCTGTTATACCTATTCAAAAGATCGGATCAATGAGTGAAGCCATTGATATGGCAAATTCGACAAAATACGGCTTAGGATGTACGATCTTTACGAAAGATATAGAACGTGCTTTAACTGCAGCAGACAAGATCAAATCAGGAACTGTTTGTATCAATAACCCTCTTATGGAGAATATTGCTGCGCCGTTTGGAGGTATGAAACAATCAGGAATTGGTCGAGAACATGGAGTTGAGGCCTTAGAAGAGTTTAGGGAGGCTAAGCATATATTTATTGATTATGACCATAATAATAAAGACTGGTGGTTTGGTGAAAAGGATCAACAATGAGTCATAGTGAATCCATCAGAAAAAAACATAAAAAGTATTTATTTGATGCTGTAAAAAACTTTTATAAAGAACCATTGGTCATTGAAGAAGGAAAGGGGTTTTACGTCTCAGATAGTGATGGTAACTCCTATCTGGATTTTTTTGGAGGTATACTTACTGTTTCTGTTGGGCATGCGAATGATGAGGTAAATACTGCTATAAAAGCACAAGTTGATCGCCTCAGCCATATTTCTTCTCTCTATCCCAGTGTCCCAGTAGTTGAGCTTGCAGAAAGGCTTGTTAGGTTAGCACCTGGAAATCTTGAAAAAGTATTTTTTAATGCATCTGGAACTGAAGCTGATGAGACAGCAGTTATGATGGCTCAACTTTATACTGGCAATACTGAGATCATTGCTTTGCGTCACGGCTATTCAGGTCGTTCACTATTAGCGCAGTCCTTAACTGCACATGCTCCATGGAGAGCCTTACCTACTCAAGTAGGTGCGGTCAAACATGCTCTGGCACCTTATTGTTACCGATGTCCTTTAAAAATGACATATCCAGAATGTGGGGTTGCTTGTGCGAAGGATGTGGAAGAACTTATTAATACAACAACTACGGGTAAAGTAGCTGGTATTTTAGCCGAGCCGATCCAAGGCGTGGGGGGATTCATCACTCCTCCAGATGCATATTTCAATATTGTGGCTGATATTATACATGAGCATGGTGGGATATTCATTTCAGATGAGGTTCAAACTGGGTTTGGTCGAACAGGAAAAACATGGGGTATACAACATTCTGGTGTAGATCCGGATATGATAACAGTTGCAAAAGGAATAGCGAATGGAATGCCATTAGCAGCGGTTGTAACAACAAAAGATATAGCAGATACTCTTCAAAAAAATACGATATCTACTTTTGGTGGTAATCCAGTTAGCTCTGCTGCGGCAAATGCTACCATAGAAATAATGGAGAGGGATGATCTAAAATTGAATGCTGATAAGATGGGAGAGCTTTTAAAAGAAGGGCTGAAGAAAATACAGTCTGAACATAAGGAGATAATAGGTGAGGTTAGGGGAAAAGGGTTAATGGTTGGTCTTGAACTTGTTGTGGATGAGACAAAGAAAGATCGAACTCCAAATCCTAAAGCCGTTGATCATTTAATGGAAGAGACCAAAGACCGAGGTCTGCTTATTGGGCGTGGTGGTCTTTACGGTAATTGTGTACGTATCTCACCCGCTCTAAATGTAGGTAGAAATGAGATTGATGAAGCCCTATCGATCCTTTCTAGCTCATTTAGGTCCATAGATCAATAATTGGAGATATCTAATGAATAATAAGAATTACATAAATAAATCTTGGCAGGATACGATTGATGGATCAACCTTCAAAGTAGAGAATCCCTTCACAGAAGAAATAATCACTGAAGTGCCAAATAGTTCAGCCTCAGACGTTGATGTGGCAGTTTCGGCTGCAAAGGCAGCATGGAAAGATTGGAAAATACTGGGTTCATTAGAAATGCGAGATCTGTTGCGAGAAGTTGCTGTGAAAAGTAGAGCCAATGATAAAGAGATTGCATCGATCATAACTGCTGAAAGTGGAAAGCCTCTTATTGAATGTTTAGATGAGATAGAATGGATCGCTTCAATATTTGAATACTATTCAGAGATAGGCCGTGATCAACGAGGCAGGGTTGTTGCTCCGGTTACTCCTCGATCAATGAGTATGGTCGTTAAAGAAGCCTATGGAGTTGTTGGATGTATTGTTCCCTGGAATTATCCTTTATTATTAATGGCCTGGAAAGTTGCACCAGCGCTATCTGCAGGGAATACGGTCGTAATAAAGCCATCAGAGATAACACCCCTTTCTACTCTACATTGGTTGGAGGTCGCATGCGATCATTTACCTAAAGGTATTATAAATGTTATAACAGGAGATGGTGAGACAGGTGCCGCTTTGGTCGAGCATCCAGACACAAGGGTAATAGCATTTACCGGGAGTGTTGAAACAGGTAAAAAGATCGCTTTGATGGCAGCAAAACAATTAAAGAAAACGAGTTTAGAATTAGGTGGTAATGATCCTATCATCATTTGCGATGATGTTGATATAGAAATAGCTGCAAAAGGGACTACATGGGGAGGCCTTTTAAATGCTGGGCAGGTCTGTACTTCACTTGAACGTGTCTTTGTCATGGAATCGGTCGCAGATGCATTTACAGAAGCTGTTGTTGAAGAGGCAAGGCAGGTTCGACTGGGTGATCCAATGAATGGCCAAACAGACATGGGGCCTATGGTATCTAAGATGCAGTTAGCAAAGGCTGAGAGTAAGGTTAACAGAGCAAAAAATGAAGGGGCGAGGTTGCTTTGCGGAGGAGACCGTCCAGAACAATTTCAAAAAGGTTATTTTTATTCACCTACTGTATTTGATCAAGTCACCAGTGAAATGGAAATGATGAATGTGGAAACATTTGGACCAATAATTCCAATTCAAAAAATAAAGACACTGGAAGAGGCCATTGAATTAGCGAATAACTCTCAATATGGTCTGGGGTGCAATATTTATACAAATGATATGGAAAAAGCATTAACTGCTGCTGATGATATCAAGGCTGGATCATTTTGGATAAATGATCCATTGACAGATAATGAAGCAGCACCGTTTGGTGGAATGAAGATGTCTGGTGGTGGACGTGAGCTTGGGATCGAAGGATTAGATGAATTTAGAGAACCGAAACATATTCTAATTGATTATCAGATCAGGAAAAAAGATTACTGGTTCCCTTATGATCTCGATGAAGGTAGAAAAACATAAAAAAATGAAAACTAATATAAAGACAGCTATTCCTGGTCCAAGATCAATAGAACTTTCTAAAAAACGAAGTGCTTCCGTTGCAAATGGACACGGCTCAGTGAGTGGTGTTTTTATAGATAAGGCTGATGGATCTAATCTGATAGATGTGGATGGAAATGTATTTATTGATTATGCTGGAGGAATTGGTACCATGAATATTGGTCATTCACACCCAATGGTATTAGCAGCAATAAAAGAGCAGGTTGATAAATTCATTCATCCTTGTTTTACGGTTGCTCCTTATGAGCTCTATGTTACTTTAGCAGAAAGGTTATCTGAGTTGGTACCAATTTCAGCTGATTGTAAAGCCGCATTTTTTAATTCAGGTGCAGAGTCAGTTGAAAATGCAGTGAAGATATCTAAATCATTTACGGGTAGAAACAGTATTTTAGTATTTTCACATGCTTTTCATGGAAGAACACAAATGACCATGTCAATGACATATAAAGAAGATCCATATAAAAAAGGGTTTGGTCCTTTCATCCCCAATATTCATCGTGTTGAATTTCCAGAAAAGGATCTAGATCTAAATAGCTTAGAGATAGACCCTCGATCTATTGCTTGTGCTGTTATTGAACCTGTCGCTGGTGAAGGAGGTTTTATCCCTGCTTCCTTCAAAGCTATGATGCAACTAAGAGAATTTTGTAATGAGCATGATATAATTATGGTGGCGGATGAGGTTCAGACTGGTTTTGGCCGGACTGGGAGTCTTTTTGCTATGAGTCAATTTGGTGTAGAACCAGATATGTTCACTTTAGCAAAATCTATTGCAGGTGGACTGCCGCTAAGTAGTGTTGTAGGTAGAGCAGAGATAATGGACTCAGTTCATGTAGGTGGCATAGGTGGAACATTTGGTGGCAATCCCGTTGCTTGTGCTGCCGCTCTTGCTATTTTAGATATTATGGAGGATGAAAAATTATCAGAACGGGCGACCCACATAGGTGAAAAAATTAATACAATGGTTAAAGAAATCATGAATTCCTGTCCATGGATCAGTGAGATAAGAGGTTTAGGGGCTATGCAGGGCATAGTCATTATCAATAAAGATAATGAGCCAGATAAGGAACATACATCCCGTATTCATCAATATGCCTTAGAGAATGGATTGATCATGATCACTGCCGGTACATATGGGAATGTTATTCGTACTTTGATGCCTCTGACCATAAGCGATAATGAATTAGATCAGAGTCTACAAATTCTCTCAAATGCACTTAAAGTACCCTAAGGTAATTAAGGAAAAATAATGACAAAAATAGAGTTTAAAGATATTGGTGAAAAAACGAACTGGATATCAGGCAGGTTTGAAGATTCAAGCTCCAGTAAAACAATATCAATCATTTCACCTTATTTTGATAAAGAGATCGCAACCATACCTGATTCAAATTATAATGATCTTGATATCGCAGTTCAAGCTGCCCGATCAATATTTCCAGCTTGGGAAAGAACAAATATTCGTGATCGTGCAGAGATCATGTTTCGTTTTAAAACAATTTTAGAATCAAATATAGAGGAATTAGCTCACCTTATCTCTTTGGATAATGGAAAAACAATTGAAGATGCAAAGGCGAGTATCAATAGAGGTAAGGAAGTCGTAGAGTTCGCTACATCCTTACCAAATATTTTAAAAGGTGATTCTTCACAGGTTGCAGATGGCATTACCTGCACCATGACCCATGAACCACTTGGTATAGTAGCGGGCATTACACCATTTAATTTTCCAGCTATGGTTCCTTTATGGATGATCCCATTAGCCATAACATCAGGTAATTGTTTTATATTAAAACCTTCAGAGCAAACACCTATTGCAGCCTTAAAGATCGCTGAATATTTAAAGGAAGCTGGCTTGCCAGATGGTGTATTTCAAGTATTAAATGGTTCTAAAGAAGCTGTTGAGGCTATTTGTGATCATCCAGATATTAAAGCTGTTGCATTTGTTGGCTCATCAAAAGTTGCTAAGATCGTTTATTCGCGGACCACAGCCCAAGGAAAAAGAGCGCTTTGTTTAGGGGGTGCTAAAAATCATATGATCGTGGTTCCAGATGCAGACCTCGACAGTACGGCTAAAGGACTGTTAGCTAGTTCTATGGGTAGTGCTGGACAAAGATGTATGGCTGCAAGCGTGGCAGTAGGTGTTGCAGATGTCGACCCTATTATTGATCAATTAATAGAAGAGGCCAAAAAATATGTTCTCGGTGTAGATATGGGTACGATAATAAGTAGGTCTGCATTTGATCGAATTAAAGGTTATATAGATGATGCTGAAAGTATGGGGGCTAAGATATTGATCGATGGGCGGGATCCAACGCCCCCTGAAGGTTATGATAATGGATTCTGGTTAGGCCCTACAATATTAGATGGCGTTGATCCGGATTGGCCTTGTGCGAAAGAAGAGATCTTTGGTCCAGTATTATCGATCATACGTACAGACACAATTGATAAAGCGATGAAAATAGAAAATAATAATATCTATGGTAATGCAGCAGCAGTATTTACTACTTCAGGAGAGGTTGCGAAGACCATTTCTGAAACGGCTTCGGCTGGAATGGTAGGAATTAATATTGGAGTTCCAGTACCTAGAGAGCCATATAGCTTTGGTGGTTGGAATGAGTCAAAGTATGGTCATGGCGATATTACAGGTAAGAGTGGAGTTGAATTCTGGACCGATCTGAAAAAGGTAACGGCACGTTGGCCAGAGTCTAATGAGGCTTGGAAGAAATATTTCTAGTATAGATCAAACCATTTTTGATCTAGGTCGGGCCATTCTCCTTCTTCTGCTTGTTCTGCTTTTTCTTCCCAATTTTTTTTACCACTCCAGGAATCAATATTAATGCCATACACTGATGTTTGTTCCAATTCTTCATCTGTTATTGGACGATAATCTTTACCTGATCGCATTTCATTAAAATATTTATTGAGTAGACCATTCAATACTTCACGCTTTTCAATCATTGAATCGATTACCCTTATATATCCAAACACTATAACACATTCGTATTGAAAACTCATTTCCAATGCAAGATTTGATGGTAATAAACGACCAGACCTAAAACATTCGAAACATACTTTAGGGCTTCTTTCAGCATTAAAACGCATTCTTCCATATGCATTGGAATGGAAATAGATCTCATGTTTATCTTTATTATAAAAAAAAGAAGAAGGGTTGATAAATGGTTGTTCACCATTTAGAGTGCTTATATGTCCAACCTTTATCTTATCCAAAAGACCGATGATCCATTCATCATCCATTTCCATATTTTTTATTCTGGATCGATTGATCGGTCTTTTATTAGGATTGTAGCCCAATTACTGAAACCTTAAGTATCATTTAGGAATTTACCACCACAATTATTGCAATATTTTGTGCCTTTTTTCTGGGTATTGTCTTCACAGATTGCGCATCGCATAGTCTTTTTATTTTCTACAAAATGCATTGCTGAAGTGACAATACCTGTTGGCACTGCAATAATGGAATAACCCATGATCATTATCATGGCTGCTATGATCTGTCCTAGATTTGTTTGTGGAGAAATATCGCCATAACCAACTGTGGTCAATGTAACAATAGCCCAATAAATACTTCGAGGTATATTATCAAAACCTGATTTTTCTCCTTCAACCAAATACATTATAGATCCTAGAATAACCACAAGTGTCATTACATAAAATAGAAATACGAATATTTTTCTTTTACTAGCAACCATTGCTTTTCTCAGTTGGTCTGCTTCGCCCATGAATTGAACTAGTCTTAAAACTCGGAATACACGAAGAACACGTAATACCCTTATGACAGAAAAAACAGTTGCTCCCGGGAATAAAAGACTTAAATAAGTTGGAATAATTGCAAGTAGATCAATAATACCAAAGAAGCTGAAGATATAACTTGACGGCAAGCGGATACAATATATACGCAGACAATATTCAATGGTGAAAAGGATTGTAAATCCCCATTCAATAGCGTAAAGAAGTTCCCCATAGCTATTATGATAATTAACAATACTATCTATCATTACTACAAAGACACTAGCTATGATGCTGAAGATCAATACTATATCAAACAATTTCCCATAAATGGTGGTTGTGCCAAAAATAATAGATTTTATATTTTCTTTAAATTCACTCATATTAGAGTTTATTCTTATACTTATAAAATAAGGTGAGAATCAAATCAATAGTAACAAGATTATTTTCAGATAAGGTTGTTCATTTTGCCTATTTATTTAGAGCATTATTCATGATCTCGATATCTGAATCATAAGAGTCAGGTAATAACGGACCAAAAGAAAATCTAAAAAAATGTTTAAGGTGAGAATTATCCTCTAATCGATGCATATCACAATCCGTACCTTTGAGTATCGCCGCTCCTTGGGTGAATAATTTTTCATTGAATTCTGCAGCGGTAAGTTCACCGGAGAGTTTACACCAATGATAAAATCCCCCAGAACCAGAGAATAATTCTAAACCAAGATCCAAGAAACTTTTACCATAACGATCACGCTGATCATCATAGAATTCCGGTATCGCTTTCCTTGCAAGTTCAATTCTATTTTCATTGAATAGTTCTAATGCATATAATTGGGAAGGACGAGAGACTCCACCCATTCCAAATGATGAAAAATTCCCGAGGATCTCAATATATCTTTTAGCTGCAACGACCCAACCTATACGTATTCCAGGAACTTGTAATCCTTTTGTAGCTGCACCAGCAATGAATAGATTGGAGTTATCAATGTCATTTATATACTCTAAAGCACTTACAGGAGGAGTGTGAAATAATTCATATGCTTCATCAACCAGAAGACCATTTTCTGAGAATGAGGATCTTTCTACTAGTTCCTTGAGTTCATTTCCTTGTCTAGTGATTCCAGTTGGGTTACATGGATTGCTAAGCAATACAAGTTTTCGTTGATTGGAATTATTGCCGATATACTCATCTATAGTTGGATTGAAGCTATTTTCAACAGTGCTGTCAATTAGATCATGGTCACGGTTCATCAAACGGAGCATATCATAGTAAGGTGTATATTCTGTAGATGCTATCCGTACCTGAATGTCTGGTTCTAAAAACATTAGTAGAGCAATAAGTCCAGGTCTACCTCCAGCAAATATCATAACATTCTCAAGATCGATAGAACTGCCATAATAATGGTTGTAATAGTCAGCTATGGTCTGACGTAATTCTGGTTGGCCCCAAGCTTTTGGATATTTGAGGTCATCTGAATCTATTTTGATATTTTCTGGCATTTGAGGTCCACCGGGGATCTGAGTAGTTAATGGGAATCCTTGGCTCCATGGATGAGTACCTTTTTCACCCATATAGGTGCCGTAAGCATTTTGGAACGCATAGAGAGTCTCATAAATACCCATTGGGGGAACATGAGTTAAAAAACTTGTTTTATTTTTCATTTTTATTTCGATTTATGTTAGAAATTATTCATTAATTGGTGTAAACATTTTACCGATCTCTGTATCACCATTGGCTCGATATCTTTGACCTGTCTCAAGATCCTCAATGATCCATTTAGTTGGACATTTTGTCTTTATGATCAATTGAACAGGACCATCTAATTCTATTGCCTTTTCTCCATTTACTAAAGATCTATACTTACTCATTTATTATCCTTTTGCGAAAAATTAATATGTGAATGTATTTACTATTCAAAAAATCAAAAAACTGATTTGGAATATAAAATATATCAAGGTTTTGATATAATGTATTTAGATATATACTCTTTATAGCCAGTTAGATATCCTCTTGTCCCTTTTTTGAATATTTCTTTTTTAGTGATCTTACCTTGTTTATCCCACCACGCCCATAATCCTATAGCATCTCCATTCTCAAATGCTCCTTCCACAGACCTCTGACCATTTTTATACCATTTCGTATAAGGACCATCAAGAATACCATGATTATATGTGTGGCGCCACTCCCTTTGACCATCTTTATAATATAGACTGACCGCACCATCTAATAGGCCATGTTTATAAGTTTCTTCTAGTCTACGATGGTCAGGATGCATTTCGATCCAATGCCCATGTTTTTTACCATTTACCAATAGACCCATATTGACTTTTTTATTGTTCACCATCTTGTAAACCGATCCAACAGCCGGTTGCTTGCTATCCATTTTATTATATGTTCCATTAACATTAATAAGAGATCTAATATTGAATTCTTCTTGAGGAAATATATTTGATATAATTAATAGTAGCATTATTGAAGTATAGGGTCTTATCATTTTATCTAATTTGAATCACTTTTTAGAAAACCATAGATCCCTTGTAAAATAACGGTAATGCCTATCATTAGTGGAAGTACCAAATAATCTTTTATTGATATTAAAATAATGATCATACCAAGTATAATAAAAAAGATATGTACAGTCTTTCGCGTCATTATTATTGGTCAAAGGTCAAACCAACCTGATCACGAATTTGATCCATCGATTCCATTACATAAATGCTATCTGAATGTTTCATTTTTTGAGATTCTATTTCATTGTTTTTTACGCAATTCGCAAGTTCATCTGCTTGCTCTCTAAGTCCGTGCCCTTTATAATCATTTGGATAAGAAACAGATCTCCCATCATTTGTGTTTAAAGTTATGCTCGTTGGTGCGTAAAAAGTTGGTGCGATCTCTATAAAACCCTTACTGCCTGAGATCACAGCTCTATTTGGCTGAGTATCATACATAGTGCAGCTAAGATTAGCTAATGCTCCACTTTCGTAGGTAAATATCATGGAAGTTTTTGCATCAACTCCTTGTTTAGTAAAAATAGAACTTGCAATTATATTCTTTGGTTTACCGAGGATCATATGTGCGAGAGATACCACATAAATCCCTAAATCAAGAAGTGCACCACCGCCAAGTCCTTTTGTCCAAAGCCTAGGGTTATTGGAATGGGTCAGGTCTTGCCCATGGCAAGCAAAAAGCGAATGTATATCTCCAATTGCATTTTCTTTGATCAATCCTCTTATAATATCGATATGAGGAAGATAGCGAGTCCACATTCCTTCTAGTAAGGCTACATTATTAGCCTTCGATGTTTCTACCATACTTCTTACTTCGCCTGAATTCATAGCAAATGGTTTCTCACATAAAACATGTTTTTTATTTTCAAGGGCCATTATAGTTTGTTCAAAGTGAAGCGTATTAGGCGTCGCGATATACACAGCATCCATTTCTGAAAATTCCATGAAAGATTGAGGATCATCAAATGGTCTGCAATTAGAAATAGTTGATGAAAAACTTTCTGCATTTTGCATAGATCTAGATAATACAGCAGACACTCTATGTCCTACTAAATATTCTAGGTCTCTTCTAAATGCATTTGCGATACCACCAGTACCAATGATTCCCCATCTGAAATATTCATTATTCATTATTTAATTTGTTCACTCAACTGGATACATCTTAAAGGTTTTTTTATCAAAATATTCAATCCTGTTAGGGATAGCTTTTTCTATTTTTTCTATCAAAGATTCAGGGAGTCTTTGTCTACGGTATTTTATTGCAAAATAAGGTAAATAGCTTTCAGCAATATCTTCTCTTTGTGGATGCTCTTTTGCATAATCTGATATGGAGTTGCAATCTGTTGATTGAGCATTGATCCAATCTGGGTCATTTGCATGGTATGAATCTAGAGATGTATGTGCTGCTTCATGTATGAATGTTTCTTCTAAGATTCCTTGATCCTCATAGTACTTTTCAGACCAATCAGTATGGATCAATAAATTATTATTCCCTCCACCAAAAGCCTCAAGACCTCTATGTATCCAAACTGTTTCAACATCTTTTCTCAATTCTGTTGTTAATCGTCCAATTACCACAGCATATTTTTGAGCTACTATTTCTGCTTTTTCACGGCTTCCGAATTCGGGATTAACTTGGATCTCGATCGTTAAGCTGTCATCATAATCAGCTGGGAAAAGATAAGGCTCAAGATCGATCCAGTCACTTACTCTTCTATCATACATTGTACGGAGAGCTTTTCCATTATAATACAGGTGAATAAATGTAGATGGGTCAGCAGGCGTGATTATATCCGGATTAATAAAGATCGTTCCATGGAAGGGTGGAGGGCCATGTTCATTACAATCGTGGGATATTTTTTGTTTTGATCCTTTACAAAGACAAATGCTTAAACCAAATATTAAAAATATTACCAGAGAATTTTTTATCATGATCAAAACAATAATAAAAATCCTAAGATTAGGAACAGCAACGTAAATACCATTGCAAGAATGTTTAAAGGTCTTCTTTTTTGTAATTCTTTTTTGACATTTTCATCCATATCTAAATCTAACTATCACTTTTTGATAAAAATATAGTTCATCATTAGAGTAAATAATAAAATAATTCTAATTGATGGATACGTCTATTATCGTAAGAAGGTCAAAAATATTTACAACAAGATTATAATCCATATCAGCATTTACTAATTGGGATGGTGTTAATTCTCCTCCTAGCAAGTATGTAACTAATAGCAATACATCACTTATATCGACTTCGCCATCCTCATTGATATCTCCAATATTATCTTCAAGAATAATTTTTATGACCCAACCTGACCATTCATTATTTGGAGACTTTCCATATCCTGCTATCGTAGTTCCATCATCAGAAATACACAAAGCCTTGATTAGATCCCAGCTTTCTATTTCTTCCATTCCAAGGTTTAAAAGGTAGGAACGAAGATTGACAAACTCACCTGTTTCAGAAGTATAGATACAAGCTTTGTAAAAAACTGGGGATTCATTTAAATATTCACCAACTGCAATGTTGTTCTCAGAAATATCAAAGACCCTGCTAACATTGGTAGCGGCACTATTATCAGGTACGCCTAGGCCAGTGAAACCGTTCTCTTGATTCCAGAGATATCCCTCCACATTATTCCCCGGGTTGCCCGCACAATGTCCTGCAACTATGGTACCATCATTTGAAATAGCATTAACCTCTCCATAATCATTGCCTTCTTGTAAAGATCCTAACAAAGTTATGTTACCGTTTTGATCCCAGAGGCATGAGGATCTGTTACTTGTCTGTGCCCAACCACCAATAATTTGTCCATTTCCTGAAACCGCCTGTGCTTTTGTACTATTCCCTTGATATTGACCGAGGTCAACTATGCCATTATCATTGGTCCAATAAAATGCAGATGTTCCACAATTTATCCAGCCCATCCCAACTCCAGTAGATCCATCTGAACTTATACTTAAACCATGGCTGAAGAAGTTATCACATGTATTGCCTCCTTCTACATTACCGATAAAACTTGTCTCACCATTTTCAATCAAAGCTGCTTCCCAGTTCTCATCTGAATTTTCTAATTCAGCAAATATCCTACCATCTTCTGAAATATTCCAAAGCTCTCCTGTACCATAAGCTATTGTACTAGTAGAGTCTGACCAAAATACTGCCTGACCGCCAAAATTTGTTCCAACAATTTTGGTTCCATTACTATTGATGCCTAAAGGTGTCTCCATATTAGGTATTGAAAAGATTTCAAACTCATAGGATGGTTGTGCTTTGATCATTGAAATGAAAAAAAGGATTAATGATAATGACTTATACATCTAGGAGTGAGTGATAATGAAGATGATATTTGGGATATTGAATATAAGACACGATTAAATTAGTTTTTTTTACCAAAAAGAGCACCTGTTTGAATTTTCCAAAGTTTTGAATAATAACTGTTTTCATTTGCAACAAGTTTATCATGATTACCTTCTTCAATTATTTTACCTTGGTTTAAAACAAATATGTTTTCACAATTCCTTATTGTAGATAGTCTGTGAGCAATTATTATTGATGTTCTTTCTTTTATAATTTCAAAAATTGCTCTCTGAATAAGTTGCTCTGTTTTATTATCTACTGAAGAAGTAGCCTCATCAAATATGATGATCTCTGGTTTTCTCATTAATGTTCTAGCAATAGAGATCCTTTGTCTCTGCCCCCCAGATAAGATTTGTCCCCGCTCTCCAACAATAGTCTCTAACCCTTGAGGTAATTTTTCAATAAACTCTTTACACTGACTTTGCTCAAGAGTTTGTTCAACATCTTCTAACTTAGGGTCCTTGACACCATAAGTTATATTTTCATATATACTTGCATTGAAAAGAAAAGATTCCTGGCTAACAATGCCCACTTTTTGTCTTAAAAATTTAATTTCCAGATTTGAGATTGAATGATCACCAATATAAATATTCCCATCATTTGGTTCGTATAAACGGAGTAATAATTTGGCAATGGTTGTTTTTCCAGAACCAGTGTCACCCACTAAGCCGATTGACGATCCGTATGGTATGCTCATATTTAAGTTTTCAAATAATGGCGTTGTTGAATCATATCCAAATGACATATTTTCAAACTTTATATGGTAATCCATAGATCTTGGCTTAATAGACGTGGGTTTATCTATTATTTTTATTTGAAGATCTAATAGTTTGAAAATCCTATTACATGATGCCATCGAACGTTCAAAATCATCTATTAAAACAGATAATGATGTGAATGGCCACAGAAATCTTTGAGTTAAGAATACAAGAACGCTATAAGATCCGACCTCTAAAGTTCCATTTAATGCCATGTAACTACCTATTAACATTGTACCAAGGAATCCTGCTAACACACCCATTCTTATAATTGGATTAAAAGCACTACTTATCGCGATCGCATTTATATTTTCCTGTTGGTACTCTTTGCTTTTTTCACCAAGATTATCTTTTTCGATATTAAAGGTCATAAAGCTTTTTATTACTTTAATACCCATAAGATTATTCACGATGATCGAATTAAGAAGACCTACTTTTTCTCTAATGCTCTTGTATTTTGGAGATAATTTTTTCTGAAAGAATAAACCGATCAAAAAGATTATTGGGACAGGTAATATGGCAATGGTAGCGATCAATGGAGAAATATAAAAAAAGATAAATCCAATAATTATTGTTGATACACTTATTTGGATTATCTGATTAACGCCATTATTCAAAAACCTTTCCAATTGATTAATATCATCATTTAAGATTGCAGTAATATTTCCGACTGACTGTTTTTCATGCCAATCAAGATCCAGGCGTTGTGCATGATCGTATGTCTTCACCCGAAGATCATGCTCAACATTTTGAGCAAGGCCTCTCCATTCGATCATATATAAATATTCAAATAATGATTCTAAAGCCCATATGAGGAAAGTGACAGCTCCTATGAAAGCGACCTGTGAATCAATGGACTGAAAACCAAGAGAAGCCACAAAACTATCATTTTTCTTTACTACTAGATCTACCGCAACACCTATAAGCACCTCTGGGGCGATATCAAATATCTTGTTAATTGCTGAATATATAGAAGCAAATGCGACTCTTACTTTCCAAGCATTTAAATAGCCTAAAAGTTCACGCATTATTTTGTTTATCTTTATCTGAATCCATCTTAGGGTTATTTAAGAAAAATCATTTTTTTTGTATTGACATAATCACCTGCTTGAATCCTATAAAAGTAAACCCCTGCTGAAACTGGCTCTCCCTGATCGTTTGTGGCATTCCACTGGATCGATCTGTGGCTAGGCCTGTAATAAGTATTAATAAGATTCTTAATTTTATTGCCTGAAATATCAAAGATCGTAATATTGACAAAGCTCTCTTTAGCTACAGTAAAGTCGATTTTGGTAACAGGGTTAAAAGGATTGGGATAATTTTGATCTAAGGAATATTGAATCGGTATATCATCATAATCATTTATTCCAAGAACAACATTGTTAACAAAAATATAATTTTGAAAATTTTGGTTCGCCAGATCATTTGGGCCAAGATTTGTGATTGCTCCAAGGTCATTTTCTAAAATAATTCTGATATTCCATTGACCTTCAGTTGAACCAACAGGAATTTCTATAACACCCGCAATAGAAGAAGACATTGTGCCTTCACTAAAATCGCCAGAGCTTTCCAATAATTCTCCTCCATGTATAGGACCACCATTGATTATGAGTCGCAGAATGTAGTTAGATAAAAAATTATCGCTATCTTCAGCTTCAATCACATAACCAACGCTAACAGGTCCTTCACTAGTATTGACCGTATCTGCGTAGATGGAAAAATTGATTAGTGAAGGGCCAATACCACCACCACCTCCAGCAAATTCACCTTTAAGGCATCTAGAGAAGAATGGAAAATCATCTGTGACCATATAGTAATAAATTCCTTCAGGGAATTCAGGGGTCACGCCTATTCTTCCATTGCATTCGTCTAGATTACCATAACCTTCTATATATTCAAAATCCTGAGTGAAAGCTCCCATTTCAATAGGGATATTTGGATATGTTGTACCGCCAGGACCACCTAATAAAGCAGTCAAGGTGTCTGGCCGACCTTCATCTGGTTCGGTTTTCAACCTCCAACTTGGCTGAAGAGATATAATATCACTACTGGGATCATTTGCATCAGAATAACCATACCTAGCATATACGGGAAAACCATCTGAAGCCCAACCAACAAGAGTAAATTCCTCATCTTCTCCTATTAGATTAATAAGAAGTTCGAGCATCCCGTGGTAATGAAATGCACCTGAGGGCTGTACGTGAGCATGATTCATATCATCCCCATAATCAAATGTTTCATGTCCAAGTGCTTCTATATTCCATTGCCCTTCTCCTTGGGCAAGACTGCACTCGCCATCATCATTACATCTTCCTGCTGTGCCAGGATCAAATTTTACGCTATTTACTGCATAGGCAATTGTCCCACCTGGTCCAGCTACTTGGACACCTGTTTCTGAGACTATTGATGGGCAAAGGCTGAACGTTTGATTTATATTTTGTTCACTGATCGCGTTAGGACAGTTTGGGTTAGGGAATGTACCTACTTCATGATTTGGGATACCATTCCCAGATAATATTCTGTTTACATCATCAGACATCCAAGAGTAGATACTATATGCATTCACTGATTCATCATCATTGTAGATCTCTTCGTCAATATTATCTAATATCCCAATTGTTGAATATTCATTATCATCACATTGAGCGAATATTGAATTGGCTATTATTGCAATAAAAAGTGTAAAAAGTAATTTCATCCTTTAGAATCCTTATTTATAGTAAGAAATATTTATTTTAATTAACTAAGTAGATGTTCTGAGTCTTTAAGTACCACCTTACTGCGAATACGTAATGGGCAATCTGTAGTGGAAATTGATTCAATAAGCTATTTAAGAAGAATCATCTTCTTGGTTTGCCTGAAATGCCCTACTTCAATGCTATAAAGATAAACTCCTGCTGATACTGGCTGTCCTGCATTGTTGGTAGCATTCCATTGAATTAATTTACTGCCTGGATTCTCTATTTGATCTACTAGATTTTTTATCTCATTTCCAAGAATGTCGTAAATAGTTATGTTCACGAATGATTCTTTGGGTAATTCGTATCCTATATTTGTAATAGGATTAAAGGGGTTCGGATATGCTTGATCTAGTGTGAATGAAGATATTACAGGGGGGTTTTCTAGGCCAAGTAATAAAATTTCACTATCCATCCATGATAAACGGTTACTTATCCAAGATTTCAAATAATTTATTTCCTCTTCATAGGTTTCAAAAATATAGTAATTTGGCCAAATATAATTTCCCAACAATGGCCATCTGGAAAAATTTCTATCAACTGCATCTCCTAAATAAATTACAGTACTATCAATAATATTATAAATATGATCTTCAGATAAAATATTTGTTCTTAATTCAGAGTACCTTTGAGAAACTTTGAATTTAAAATTATCATCCTGCCACAATAATTCCCACCAGAATGCCATTTGATCTCCACCCTCGGGATTGTATTCTAATAACCAACTATTTGTTTCCCATGTTTCACCATAGTCACAATTCCCGAATCCATGGTTAAAATCCCAAATAGGCCCTGCAGTTAGTCTATTATCAATGCTTTCTTTATCTTTATAAAGATATGTACTAAGTCTGTAGGCATCTACATTTTTTGCTAGCTCTTGCAAAAGAATAAAATCAACAAAAGATTCTACATTCGTTACTGATGGGTATCCAGTTGTATCATTGGTGTAATTATTGCTGAGCATTATATTTTCAAATTCATTGATATAATTCTGTATATACTCTTCTTGCTCTGGTACAATATCGCTTGGTTTGGGATAGTGATAGTTATATACCATCCCATCGTAATCACTCTCAAAACCACCAATATTATCTCCAGTGAAATACCAGTCAAACTTTAATATGTAACCACCAGTGAGATCATCTCCACTTATTTCATCTGGATCTAATTTTGATATATCTACACGATTAGCATCTCTTTTTATTTTTTCCATTAAGACATAAATACCACGATATTCATCATTAAGGAAAAGTTCAATAAATCGTGTTCTTGATGCATATCTACCGATCTCATTGGAAAGCTGATAAACTAACACATTCCTCATCATTGTTTTATCCTGCCATGGGGCATATAAAACCCAATCATTTTCTTCCGGCAACCCTAAAAGGGCTACATTATTATTTTCTCCTTGGCTGTCCACTGTTTCAATCCTATAAGGTGGTTTATCTTGCCATTGTGATGAATTACCTCGTTTTTCGATGGTTATATGTCCATCATAGTCATTATAATCGTCGTCTACATAATTCATTCCTGTAGTATTGTTTATAATGCCCATATACGCAGGAATCCTAGGCTCATCAGGAATCTCAACGCCATAAGTATTAATCATAACTATTGGTAAATTTAATCCATCAAAACTAATCGGCTCCTGGAACCATGACGGAGGAGTTGAATAGAATTCAGAGTTATCAGATATCCCAAAAGTCAGATAAAAGTTACCAGATAAGTCTGATGAGGTAATTCCGACATTATGCAACTGAATTGCAAATACATTTTCCCCATTAATTAAAATGCTATCTAAGGATAATGAATCCAAATGAATACTTTCTGGATATCCACCAGCATACATAGAAGCTTCATGGTCATAGCTTGTTGTCTGATCAAAAGCCACAAAAGTTCCTGGTTCAGGTAGATTATAAGACCTGCCTACTTCGTATCCATTCAAATATGCTACATAGCCATCATCATAATCTGCATTGATCACAGCACTAGACAATTTTGACAACTCATAAACTGTGAATGTCTTTCTAAAATAAACTGAAATTGTTTGATCAATTATTGTTCCATCATCCTGATCACCATAGCCAAAACCACCTTGCCCCTCAGCCCAAACGCTATCATTAAAATTAATAGAATTCCAATCAGTTGGTAATTCAGAATCAGGGACATGATACCTCCAATAATCATCAGCAAAAACAGCAGTTTCCCAATGATCCTGAGCACTTGAGAACTGAGATATTAATGTTATGGTAATTAAAATTTTCTTCATGGTAGGGTTATCTTTAATGATTCTTTGAGCAAAATATATTCGCTTATATCGAAATCTACCCATCATCCTACAAACAAAAAACCCAACGAATGTGGGGCTTGGTAAGAGAAGTATGGAATTACTGTCAAGTACACCCGGATGGACTCGAACCATCAACCAATGGCTTAAGAGGCCACTGCTCTACCAATTGAGCTACGGGTGCATAAAAGTAAAATATCAAAGCTTAAATTTAGTTTATGAGCTTAAGTAATTTAAAAAAAGTAAAAAAACTCACTTTATCAGTTGCGATTAATTTTCAACCGGTTCTATACTTGTTGGCCTCTTTTTGATAGAATTTTTTGAAAAGAAGGTTTTAAGAAAAGAGGATGACAAATGAATTAAAGTTGATATATAACTAATTCAACTTTTCGAAAAGGCTTCGGGTTGGCGCTAGAGGCCTTTTCTTGTTTTTATAACTTCTTTGTTAAATTTATGAGTTCTTTGAAAATTGGGGGCGATCGGTATCGACGTGATATGAGAAATGTCGAATTGCATGCGGAGGATGATGGTCACCTCCTTAATCAACTATCATACCTATAAATGCCGATAACGGCTACATGGCTGCAGCTTAAGTCTAGCAGCTCGTTCCGGTTCAGATGAGTCTATGGTCCGAACCAGGAACGTCATTCACATAGGCTAGTCTTAAATATGCCTACATATTTAAGATGAAACTTAAGTAGGCTAGTTAGATCTCGTTTTTGTCTCTGATACGAGTTCAAATGAAATAATAATCGGACGACTAAGCATGTAGATGTTCTTCATCACTCTATTTCGGACGGGAGTTCGATTCTCCCCGCCTCCACATAAATTAAAAACGGACCTTTATATATGCATTTGGGGTAATACCAAACATGGATACATCAGTTACAGATAATTCAGATGTGTATGGATTATATCTTTTATGACTTATATTTTTTTGATTGTAAACATTATATATAGAACAACCTATATCAATAATAGCAGAGTTAATCTCCAAAGATTTTGAGATACTAATATCTAAATGGTGCACAGCATCTAGTTTTCTATTATTTCGATCGCCTGCTATTATTATCCCATAACCTGACCCTGGTTCCACATACATTTTATCTAAACTAGTATATGGCCCACCTGATGAAAAAACCCAATTTGTAGTGAGGTCTATACCCCAGATACTCGTAATGGCCACAGATTTTAATTCATGCATCCTATTATGATCCGCTAAATATATTTTACCATTATTTAAGCTAGGAAAATTGTATTGTGTCTGGTTCATGTTGTAGGATATCCAGCCCGAAATATGCCCACTTTTTTTTCGTAATAGTATTTCTAACCCTCTGGTGGTTGCTTTGCCTATATCTATATTTTCTTCACCTAAGTTCTGATTTAAATGAGGTGAAAAAGTATCTTGGAATTGAAAAAGGTCCTTCATTGATCGAAAATAACCGCTTAATGAGATACTATACATATTTGTATCCCAATTTATACCACTATGATAGTTCGTTGATGAAATACAAGGTATTATTTGTGAAGAGATGATCCACATACTTTGTGTGCCCCTCGTACTATGATCTCCAAATAGCTGGTGTACGAACTGATGGTGTTTATCTACCGATGACTCAAAAGATAGTTGTGGGGTCATGTTATATTTTATAGCTAGCCTTGGTTCCGTATAAAATTGTTCATTACCCATATAATACGAAATTCTCATACCAGATTGAATTTCCCATAAATTTTGAGGTTTCCACTTATCTTGTAAAAAAAATGAATGAAGGAATTCTTTATGTTTAATTAAAGATGAATTTGTAGTTGTTCCATCTGTATTATTTCTCTGAAAATGAACAGAAAAATAGGTTTCTTCTATTCCGCTAGATATAGTATGATATTCAAATCCCTTATAAGTATTATTGAATTTTATGCTATGATCAGAAAACCAATTATTCTCATTTGCTTGACCAATATTAGAAGAATTATTAATTCCAATTGGAACAGATTGTTGAGATAGATAATCAGAGTTAATGATATATTTTGATGCACTTAAGTATGAATCGTAATTATGATTCCATTTAGAAGACCAGTTTAAAATTGACCCACTATTCTTTAGATCGGTCTTTTCTTTGATATATATGGTATCTCTTCCTAGAATTGAGTTAAATCCCCAATAATCTCTATTTTCTAAAACAGAATCGATACCACTCACATGTGTATAGGTCAATCGGTGCCTAGGATTTATCAAGAATGAAAGCCTGCTAACCATATCTTGATAGGCTGATCTTATATTATAATTCGCATTCTGATCATTATAATTCTCAGCAGTTTGGGTTAAAAGATTAAACTTGTCATCTCCTGTAACAAATCCTTGTATTGAATCGTACAGTTTTGAATATTTAGTGACTGGATTGGATTTTCTTAAGCTTAATATCCAATTCCCTCTATTAAAGAGAGGAAATTCCATTGTCATTCCCTGGCTCATTAGATTACCATAGATCGCTCCATGAGTTTTATTACTATTTCCTGATCTACTAGATAGATCGATCACGCTTGATACTCGTCCACCGTATTCTACAGGTATACTACCCTTATAGACTTGAATATCCTTAATAGCATCAGCAGAGATTCCGCTGATAAAGCCAAACATATGACTTGTTTGGTAAATAGGCATCCCATCTAAAATGATAAGATTTTGATCAGGTGGACCTCCTCGTATATAAAGATCAGAAGTGCCTCCTAAACCAAGTTGAACGCCAGGTAAGAACTGGAGTGATCGAAAGATGTCTACTTCTCCTAAATTTGGAAGAGTTGAAATATGCCTGGGTGAAAAAGACACCTGACCTGGGCTACTGGACCTTTCCATGAACTCTCTAGTGAAACCAGTAATTGAGATTTCTTTTGAAATAAGGATTTTTGGCTTGAGTGTAATACTTTGAAAGATCATTTCATCTTTTGGGAATAGTAGACCAATTTTTTCAGTCTCATAACCAATGTATGAAATAACCAACGAACAAGATCTGACGGGTATATTTGCAATGGAAAATGTTCCATCCCGGTTTGAAATATCGCCAATATCAAATGTTGGAATAAATATATTCGCAAATGGAATAGGTTCCCCGGTCTCTTGGTCTAATGCTCTTCCAGATACTGCAAAACGATAGAATTCAGGGGATTCCATGATAACAAATTGGGATCTATTTTTTTCCCATATGACAGAGGAAGAAGATGATAAGATAGCAGATATTGCCTCAATTTCACTACATTCATCGCACGAAGCAGAAATAAGTGTATCAGGGATATCATCTGAAAATATTATAGATACATCATTCTGTTCCACAAGCAATATCAATGCAGATTTCATAGAAATATCTCTATGGTCAAAGGTGATACCTTTTTGTGCAATAAGTGAAGATAGGAATCCAAGTGAGATCAAACTCACTATTATAAAATTGTGAAAAACTTTACTTAGATCAGATGATGGTACATGTGTCACCTTCTAATTTAAACTCATGTTGCGTCAATAATGAAACAGTGTGCAACACGGTCTGTAGATCAATTGCATCAATTACTCCAGAAACAGTGATCTCTTTTAGTGAAGGTTTTGAAAATTGGATCTTTATATTAAAAGTTCGCTCGATTTCAGAGCATAGATCTGATAAAGATGTATGATCACAATAAAATTTTTGATTGATCCAATCAGGGTAATCCTCATAGGATATTTCAGCAATATCGCCATTAGAAAAATTTGAAGATACGTTTATGAGTTGCCCTTCTGCTAAATGCACGTCGAGAGTTTTATTGGATACTTTTACATTGCCTTGACTCACTCCCACTTCGAATCCATTTTTTCTAGCGTGAACATTAAAAATAGTACCTAATACTGTTATTTTACCATGCTGTGTATCAATAATGAATGGTATGTCTCCCTTTACAATATCAAAATAACCCTCGCCTTCAAGTTTGATGGATCGATTACCAACATTATAATCTTGGTCATATATTATTTTACTCTCAGAATTAAGTATTACTTTTGACCCGTCCGCTAATTGAAGAGTTTTATTTTCTGCAGTATGTGTTATGATGGTATTTGTTGAATATGTATTATATAAGATTGGTAAAATGAGGATCAATGCAAATGCAAAGGACAATGCTCCTTTCATATTAAAGATTGATTGAACTTGTACTTTCCATTTAGGCAAAGTGATCATTTTTGAATCTTGAGCAGGCTTCGATTGATTATCTAGGATATCCATTGATTGAGATAATCTCTCCCAAACTTCATTTTTATCAGGAGGATCTGGTAGTTCAATCTTGGTACTTAATTCCCAGATAAGTTTTTCTTTTTTATTTAGCTCCATTTTTAGCTGATTTAATTGTTTTATTTCAGCATAAGAGTAACGTTATATATCCTATTATTACTCATAAATAATTTTTTAGATTTTTTTTCAAGATTTTCAGTGCTCTATAGATTTGATTCTCTACAGTCCTTGTGCTAAGATCAAGTATTTCTGCTATCTCAGGGTTGGACCTATGTTCAATACGGCTTAGTATAAATATGGCCCGACATTTATCGGGTAATTTTTCATTAACGATCCTTTGAATTTCTTCCTGAAGCATTTCTGCCTGGTTTACAGCTTCAGGATCGTCAAAGTGGGATCTCCCAAATTCAGGAATCTGATCCTCATGTCTGTTACGAACTTCAACATGTCTAAAATGATCATAACAGAGATTTGTAGAAATTCTAGCAATAAGTGAAAAAAATGATTTTTCAGGAATTAAGGATTCTCGATTTTTCCAAACCCTTAAAAATGTTTCCTGAGTGATATCCTCAGCCAGATCGCTATCCTGAACCCGGTATGTAACAAATCGAAAAAGAGTATCATGAAAATCAGAAAATAGCTGCTGGAATGCACTTTTATCTGAGTCCTTTACTTTTTTGAGGAGAATTTTTTCCTGTTCTGTCATTGTAATAACGGATATGAATTTAATTGGACTTATCCCATATAAATAAGATGATCATTCAATATAATTATATATAATTAGAGATATGTCTTTATAATAGAATGATTTTATATATTTTAAACATCATGTAGTTTACCGTATCAAAATGAATGCGACACAAAACATAGAAGCCATATTTGAAAGTCAAATAGAAAATAACTCACCTGTCCCTTTAGCTAAGCGACTTGATTATTTAACCAGGATCGAAGAGTGGATAGAATTAAATAAAACAAATATATATGAAGCACTTTATACCGATCTACATAAGCCTGAATCTGAAACAGAATTAGCTGAAATATGGTATGTCCTTTCTGAGATCAAATTAGCAAAAAAAAATCTAAGAAAATGGATGAGATCAAAAAGAATGGGGACTTCAACACTAGCATTGTTGACAGCACAGTCCTGGATACATTATGAGCCAAGGGGAGTTGTTTTAATAATTGCCCCCTGGAATTTTCCTTTTAATCTAACGATAGGTCCTCTTGTTTCAGCTATAGCAGCAGGGAATAGGGTCATAATAAAACCATCTGAGATGACTCCCCATGTAAGTAACCTAATTAATGGGATGATCAATGACCTATTTGAACCAAATAGAATTGCAGTTTTTGAAGGAGACCATGAGACAGCTCAGCATTTATTAAAATATCCATTCCACCACATATTTTTTGTTGGCAGTCCTTCTATTGGGAAAGTCGTTATGGAAGCAGCAGCGAAACACCTTGCATCTATCACACTTGAATTAGGAGGTAAAACCCCAACGATCATAGATGAGACAGCTAATATAAAGATGGCTGTAAATAAATTAGCATGGGGGAAATGTATAAACCTTGGCCAGTCCTGTATCTCTCCAGATTATATACTTGTTCATGAGAATAAAAAGAAGGAATTCCTAAAGGAATTATCTAAAAAGATAAATGAAATATATGGTACCTCTTTTAAAGAAAAGAAAAATTCAAAGGATCTAGCAAGGATCGTTAATCAACGACATTGGGATAGATTAGATTCGCTTTTAACCTCTGCAATTGATAAAGGTGCCAATATCACACACGGAGGAGGGAAAGATCGTAATGATCTTTTTATCGAGCCTACTATTCTGGATTCTATTTCATTGGAAATGGATATTATGAAAGAGGAAATTTTTGGACCTTTATTACCAATATTAGGCTTTGAGCGCACAGACGATTGTATAAAGATCATTAACAAAGGGAACAAACCATTAGCTCTTTATATGTTCTCAGGATCAAAAAGAAATATAAAAACAATAATAAATAATACTTCTTCAGGCGGGATGGTAATAAATGAGGTCAAAACTCATTTTTTAAATCTGAATCTACCATTTGGTGGTGTTAATACAAGTGGAATGGGCCGTTGCCATGGTCATGAAGGTTTTTTAGCCTTTTCAAATGAGAGGGCTATGCAAGAAAATGGTAAACTAAGTTTAGTGGGCTTGACCTTTCCTCCATATAATGAATGGACCAAAAAGATCATAAAGATCATTACACGTTATCTTTAGGGCTCTAAGAAAATTTAGATTCAAACAATATTATAGCTTAGACGATACATTATTACTTATGTCTTGTATTAAACAAAGAATAAAGTTTAAAATTCAGCTGGCCTCTAGAGGTCTACTAATGCGGAGTTCACTTTGATTGATATAGTCAAAATATCTTTGGTCACACACCTTTCTAGTTTAGAAAAAGATAAGGTTTGTCCGGTCTTTAATTATGTTAGAATATTTACTTAGTCGATCTAAACAGATCATTTTTCTTGTTTCGACCTTAATAATTTTTGAGGGATGTACTTCTTTTAAAGGTCCACTATATCCAGACATTATATTTAATAATAGACAGCCCTTGATATCAGTTACATATGAATATGGTGAGATACAACTGATCCTGCCTATTAGATATGATGCAGCAGTTCCAGATAACATTTTGTTTAAGGTCTTCGCTCAGGGAGATACCTTACATCCGGTTATATCTATATTGCAGGAAGCGCCTAAAGAATTTTTAGCCTACCTGCCTCAGGGAGTATTGGATATTAATAGCAACACAAACCTGATCAAAATAATACCACAGGATAAAGACTTTGACCCGATCAACGTCCGATTTAAAGGAATACGCTTTGGTCGTATCGTTCTTCCGCCTAAGACAGTTCGTATTGGTCAATTGATCGTCTCAGGTAAAACTACTTTAAATCATAATGATAGTATTTTGTCAGGAGTGGATATTTCATTACAAAATTTTGATAATGTTATCCATACAACCCGCTCCAATGAATCTGGATATTATCAGATCGCAATACCTGGTGAATATAAGTTTGCTGAGCACTTACGTATTGTTGCAGGAGAGAATCTTATTTTTAACCCGTTTGCTAAAAAACTTGATTTTAGCATTAGCCGGAAGGTCAATTTAAATATTTCCTTAGGTCCAAGTGGAGAAATGATAGAGCCTTTATATATGACCAATAGAAATAATGTCCACTTTAGAGATGGACCAGATATAGGTTCAGAGACCTTATTCCTTTTAAAAGAAGGTGAGGTTATTTCTGTAGATCGTGTTACACCTGGAGAATATTACGGCTCTATAGAAGTTGAATTGGATGGAAATAAACGGATCAAAATGGAAGGATGGATAAATCGATCAGATCTAAGGTTGGTCAGTATGGAAAATATATATAAATAGCATATGGTTAATTAAAATGAATCGACCTATTAAAATACTATCATTTCTATTCTTCTTCTTTTATTCAGATATTTTTTCACAGGTAAAACTTGAGGTTAACACAATTCCGACGAAAGTAGATGTTCATCTAGATGGGGTGAATCTAGGTTCGTCTCCAATTGAAAATGAAAGGATCACACCGGGAGTCCATAAGTTTGAAATAAAAAAGAAAGGCTATGCACCACTTACATATGATCTTCTGGTTAATCCTGCACAGGCGATTTCTTTGGATTTTTTCCTGAATCCAATTTATGAATGCAAATTCAAAACTGAGGAAAAAGGTTTGGTGTTTGAATTAAATGGTGAACACCGCTGGGATGCCGATCTGGTTCGCCTAAGATTAGAAGCTGGGGATCATTTACTACGTGTATTCAAGATAGGAGAGATCATTGATGAACAGACCATACGCGTTGATCAACCAAAAAAATATAATTATTTTTTGAAAAAACCACTATCCTCAGACTAGATATGCTAAGAGTAAGATACTTTTACTTTATTTTTTTAATAAATACTGTGTCAGCTTTCGATCAGGACCCTACTTACCTAGTATTAAATCGTTTTGACAGACCGATACCCGAAGTAGACCAATCTTTGATCGATAACTTTAGCCAATCATCTTTTGATTTTAATTCTTCTATTGAAGATCTTTTTGGCGATCTTGACAGCCATGCAAATCCTGCCGCAAAATATATGGAAAAGATCAAAGAGCTAGGGGATATGTATGATGTTAACTTTATTCTCCTTAATAGAATTCAGCATAAAGATGATCGCCTTATAATGGATGGAATGTTGTTCAATACGCGTTCAGGAGGATTAGTTCATAGGAGAAAGATCAATTTAAAGAACTATACTCAGGGATCAATTAATGAACTTAATCTATGGATAGGTAACACTATGGGAAGAGTTGAGAAAGAATGGGAAAAAGATCGGGAATCAATTTTATTCTTAGACTCTGATAATATCACCCATGAAAAAACACCTATGGGCGCTGCTATAAGGAGTTTATTCATACCTGGCTGGGGACAAGCTTATTCTAATAATAAATTATCAGCGGGTATCTGGGCTTCTGTAGAAGCATCATTAAGTATTGCATTTGTTTTAAGCTATAATAATTATGATACAGCAGCTAAAAGTTATTTAAATAATCTTAAACTTTATGATGCCACTGATGATGAAAAAGAAGTTTCCAATTATAGAACAGCTGCCGAAAAAGATTGGAATGACCACGTGATATATAGCAGGTTAGCAATTGCTCTGGGAACAACTGCGGTTACAGGTTGGGTAACCAATAGTATACATGCATGGGTCTTTGGTCCTCGTCCTTATACCAACATATATCAGAAAGGAATATCCGGATCAGCAATTCCATCAGGATAGTCCATGAATACCAGATATGGCCGTATACTATTTCCATTTATATTGATCATTTTTGGTTCGTGCACGATCTATGAAAAACTTTTTGATAACCCTGTAGATTTTAAAGCTAATGAAGAACGGGGCATAGGAGCTCCCTCCTTTGTCTTTTATCCCAAGACACAGACTGTAACACAAAGCGATTCTATTCTTGTTGGTTCATTCATTGTCTTTCAGGAGGATTCAATAGAGCCTTTTGCTGGTGTACACCTTCAAATTGAGTTCCCAAATGATCTTATAGAACTGGATACAATAATACCAGGACTATTTATAACTGATACGAATAAAGCCACACCCCTATTCACATATACCTACGATAATGATAATATTGTTGATATCTACACTTATTTCCTTGATACTTTAAAACAAGATATAACTGGTACAGGGCATTTAGCAGATCTGGTATTTAACCCAATAGCAAGCGGGAGCGACAGTATATATTATAATCTTGATGAATGTGAAATGATAGATCATCAGGATCAAGAGATCATTGTGAATGGTATCAGAGGTGCTGAGGTTATCATAGAGTGAATAGGATAATTGCTAGATTAATAATTTTAATTGGCACTTTGGTAAATGGAGAGCAGCTCTATTTTGAGGACTTTAGTACTGGATCATGGCCAGCAGGTTGGACCCATGAGGGTAATTGGAATGTGGGCAGTAACTGGCAGGGCAATGATACCCCTCCTGCAGCAATGTTTAATTGGAGTCCGCAACAATATAATTTTGAACAGGACATGATTTCTCCACCTATTAATGTAGGAGATAATGAATCGGTACTGATAGAATTTTATTTTGCACTTGATTTCTGGGGTGAAGGTGATCTTAATGGCCTTAGCATTTCTTATGATGGTGGTGCAGGATGGCAGGAAGTGCTTAATTATGCTATTGGGCCTGGTTTAGAAATACAAAATAATCCCTGGACGAGTACTGAGTCATTTACAGCAGATATCACAGGAGGTAGTGATCTGAAGATCCGCTGGACCGCATATGGTGATGATTCATGGGCAATAGATGGTTGGATCGTGGATAATATCAGAATTCTGACATTACCTCAAATGGAATCAGTATCCATACAATCAGCTAATGAAGATCCATCAACGGCCACAACGGGGACAGATATCACACTAAATTTTTCTTCGGACTCAGATCTTTCTGGTAATCCTTATGTACAAATAAACGGGAATGTTTGTAATGTAGATGATCTAGGTGGTAGAGATTATGTAGCTAATTATACAGTTCAAGAAACAGATGAGGATGGCCCTTTACAGTTTACGATCGATTTTACAGATGTGAATGGCATAGATGGCAGTACTGTAAGACAGACAACAGATAATAGCGTAGTTATTGTAGATAATTCCGATCCTCCAACTTTCGCGGTTGGGGATCTAACAGCTACTGGAGGGAATGTTTTCAATGCTATTTGGAATAGTACAAATACTGGTTTACAGCTTGAAGTAAATGTTCCACAGGATTCATCAGTCGTCAATTTTGATTATACTGCTGGTACCAGTGTTTCTTTTGATGGATCTAACGATGAAATTACTATCCCCGGTAACAGCGAATATCAAGTGACAACTTCTCTTACTGTCGAAGCCTGGGTAAAACCCTTAAGTGCTCCTAATGATTATGATGGTTTTTTAAGTTATTCCATGGATGCAGGAGGGACCCAAGCAGGTTTTGGATTTTCATTTTATTTAACTGGTTGGAAATTTTTTCTTAAAACAACAACAAATCAGATCAATTATGGAGCCATGGCGGGAGCTCAATTACCCGTTGGACAATGGACACATATAGCAGCAACATATGATGGAAGTCAGGTAAAGTTATATCGGAATGGATCATTGGTGAATCAGAATGATGCGATGGGTGATGTTGAATGGACTGGAGCCCCTGCGGAGATGGTTCTTGGGAATTTTCCTAAGGATGGTTCTGGTCATTTTTTTGATGGTAATCTAGATGAGATAAGGATTTGGAATATTGTACGGACTGAAAATGAGATAAAGGCATCAAAAGAGATCAATCTAGCAGGAGATGAAGATGGCCTTGTAGGTTATTGGATGTTAGATGAAGGTAGCGGGGCAACAAGTGAGGACCTATCTTCAACCGGTAATGACGCTACCCTAAATGGAGCTTCTTGGTCCGAGAATGATTCGCCGATAGACTTCCAGACACCTGTTTATGATACGGGGGTTATTGTAGGATCAGCGTTCCAATTAGCTGGTAGAGTAGCAGCCAATGAATATGAACTATTTGGTGAAAAAGATACAATAACGGTAGGGGATTTCAACAATGGTGATAAGGTCATATCTTCACCTGAAGAGTCCTTTGAATCCATCAATAGTTTTGTTCATGAAGAAACAGCCCAAGTTTCTGCATTCTTATTTGATCCAGCAGGAAATTCTACGCAGGGAGATGTTGCATCTACTGCTCTAGTAATTGATCTTATTGCGGAAGATCCTAATTCTGTTTCTATGGTATCTAATAATACTTTTAATCATCTTGCAAAAACAGGTGATGTGATCACTGCTACATTGGTATATGGTGAAGATGTCAACTTGCCTAATGTTACAATAGATGGTAATGATACGGAGGAATCTGATCTTGGTAGTGAACAATTCCAGGCCCTATATACTTTATCGGGTACAGAACCTGAAGGTTTAGTTAATACACTCCAATCTGTCATTACAGATTATTTAGGAAATGATGGAACATATAGTGGTGGTTCTATTGGAGAGGGCTCTTCAACGGTATTTTATGATAGAACATTACCTATACTAGATCCTGTAACCATAATTTCAAATAACTCTCAAAGCCAATGGGCAAAAGTTGGCGATCAAGTAACTCTAAATGCACAATCTTCGGAGCCAATACTAACTAGAGCAGCTACAATTCAAACTCAGGTAGCAACTATTACTGATATCAGTATATCAGAATTCAACTCTGTATATCAATTTACTGATTCAGACTTGGAAGGTTTAGTTGCCTTTAACCTGAGTTTTTCTGATTCTGCAGGGAATAGTGGTATAGAAGTAACAAGTACAACAGAGGGAAGTTGGGTAGTCTTTGATAAAACACCTCCTGATGATTTTTCAACAGGATCAGTAACAGCAAAGGGGGGAAATGAAATAACCGATGTTTGGAACTCTACAAATACAAGTATTGATATACTCATCCCCATTGTTTCTGATGATACAACTCTTATATATGGGAAGGTCCAGATATTGGCAAAGATAGAATCAAATGATTGGGAGCAGGTGGGAGGATTATTCAATATTGAAAATAGTGACGCAGGGACTGATAAATTGGTTTCTCTAACAGATTCACAAGTTGAATCGATCACAGGGTTTGCGGAAGAAGACACGATCACATTTAAAACAATTTTGATTGATCGTCCAGGAAATCAGACAGAAGGGGTTGCAAGTGTAAACAGATTAGTGATCGATCAGACCTCACCTATTATATCAAGTATTCATATTGAGTCAAATAATACAGACTCAACCAAAGCAAAAGTAGGTGATCAGATCACACTTAGTTTTTCTGCTGATGAAATAATAAATGGTCCTGCGGTCACTATATCAGATAATAATGCAACGGTCAGCAATACAGAGAGCTTTAATTGGATTGCATCGTACATAATGGCCGACTCTGATGCTGAAGGGAATGTTCAATTTCAAATATCTTCGTATACGGATATAAGAGGGAATCCTGCAGATGGTTCTAATTCTACTAATGATGGCAGTCAGGTTATTTTTGATAGAACAAAACCAATTCTTGATGTAGTTGAATTAAATACTGATAATATTTGGAATCAATATTGGGCGAAATCAGGGGAGCAAGGTACAATAACAATTAATGCATCAGAAGACCTTTTGGATCTCCAATATACTTTAAATGGTATTTCACTTACAGAGAATTGGATCAGTTCAAGTATAATAAACCATGACTATTCATTTACTAGCTCAGACCAAGAAGGGATGGTTCAATTTGAAATTATATATTTTGATTCCTCTGGCAACCAAGGGGATACGGTCATTGCAACAACAAACAATAGTTATATCATTTTTGATGATACATCGCCATCTGATTTTACGGTAGGTGATATTGCCAGTACGGGTGGCAATACTGTTTCGTTATTTTGGAACTCTACCAATACTGGTATGGATGTTATTGTCCCAATTGAAAGTGATACGACATTAGATAGTGGAAGAGTTCAGATCTATGCAAAAATTGGAGCAAATGAATTTGATATATTAGGTAGTCATCAGTTCGTTGAAACAGGTGAAGTTGGTTTGACCAAGACCATGTCGATTTCTGGTGAGCAAGTTCGTGCAATAACTGGATATGCCGAAGAAGCAATGATCACGATCAGAGCAAATATTTATGATGTCCCAGGAAATGAAACAATAGGGACTGAGAGCACAGCCCAATTAACGATCGAAGAAACACCACCATCCATAACTTATGTCTCATACAGGTCGAACTTTTCTGATACAACACTTGCAACTGTAGGGCATGAGATAACAGTAACCTTGAGAACAAATGAACCTATACAGACACCGACTGCAAACATATCATCAAATACTGCGAATATCTTTGATCTGGGAGGTGATGCATGGACTTGCAAATACGAGATGCAAGATGATGATACAGATGGCATTATACCTTTCCAAATAGATGAGATCAAAGACATTGCTGGAAATCCAACACCGGGAACAGATGCTACCACAGATGGATCAACAGTCATATTTGATAATACCCAGCCAACACTAGATCCAGTAAGAATTGCATCTAGTAATGCGGATACAACTTGGGCCAAAGTTGGAGATACTATAACTGTAGAATTTATTGGTAATGAACTTTTAACTGATCAATCGGCAACCATTG
>CAYOJL010000008.1:0-39239 GCA_964404235.1 uncultured bacterium
CATCTTCTAGACATGCGTCTGCTGTATCTGCAAGTCCAGTTAATAGCTCAAAGGTATCTTCACCAATGGTCAGAACGTTACCGTTCCAGCCATCGCCATATGAATCGTTCATATATACTGTGAGCTCGTTGGCATCACAATCTACTCCAGGGGCACAATCGCCAGTAACGCTCACCCACTGGTTAAAGCTTTGACCACTATATTCAAGTGGACTTGCAATGTTCTCTGGAAAAGGGTCGCCAAACGTATGTGCTATATATTGAACCTCTGGACCAGCCTGCTCAAATCCAATACTGAACGTGCCATTCCCGACGATCATGAGCCAGTAGCTACCCGCTTCTATTGCGGTAGAAGCTGTTAAAGCAACCTGCTGTTCACCTTCGCCAGTGAATATTTCGAACGCGTCTGTATTAGCAACCAGATCCGACACATTCCGGGTACCATCATCAGAATAAAGAGCCATCTGTACTAGCGTCTGGACAGCATTTACGCCAGCCAAAATAGATATGTATTCAGCGTCTCCAGCATTCTCAACTTCAATCCGAAAACCTAATAAATAATTTGGGCTATGAGTCGACCATTCCCCAAGCCATTCTTGGTTACCAACATTACAATGATTTTGATAATTCGTAATACCAAATGTGACCGTTAAAGGATCTACATCATCTGTTCCAGCTTCAGTAACGAGACTCCCTTCTGCATCATAGATCGCATAGGCACACTCACCATCCCAAGCGCCTTCGTACCACACAGTTTCACCAAATTCACCAATTTCTCCATTAAACTCAAAAGATGCTTCATCACCATCTTCGATCGTGAGACCATCACCTACTAGCACACCATTGACGTATAGATCAAGTGATGCACCGTTCCAACCATCACCATAGGAATCCACCATGTACAGCTCATATGTCTCTGTACGATCATCTGTGGGTCTACGGTCTGGAAAACGGACCTCAACTTCATTCTTGCTCGGTCTCGTTGGGCTACTTTCTGCCCACAAAGAGACGCCAAGAGCCAGAACAATCATCATTGTTATCGCTTTTCGCATTAAAACCTCCAAGGGTTGTTTATTTTAAATTACTATTTATGTACGGTAGGTATGTGGATGCACTTATAAGGAAGAGATCTATAAACTAACTATCTTATCCAAGGCTCTGTAATATAGTACTGAGTGAAAAATATTTGCAAGGAGTAAATCATACAAAAGAAATAAGAATAAAATAGGCATAAAATCGATATCAGATCCAAGTAGGTACTGATGATGTTATATCCAAGAGTGGGAGTATAACAAAATATAGGAGTGTTACTAGTACAATGATCACCAATATATTCAATCTAAGACCCGCTCTTGCCATTTCAGGGATCGAGAGATGGCCACTGCCAAGGACACATGCATTAGGTCCGGTGCCAGATGGAAGCATAAAAGCACACGATGCCGCGATCGTGGCAGGTATCATCAACAGGTAGGGATGAAAACCTCCTGCCTTGGCAAGACCAGCTAGAACGGGTAAAAAGATCGCAGTAGTAGCTGTATTGGAATTGATCTCAGTTAAAAAGACCATTGCGGTCACAACCATTAATACAATTAGTAAGATGGGTATGCCTTCTAGGCTCATTGTACTAGCGATCCACTTGATCAAACCAGATGACTTGAAAGAGGATGCTATGGCCAATCCCCCACCGATCAACATGGAAAGGGCCCAAGGGATCTCTTTTGCATCTTGCCATTCAAGCAAACGTATTTCCTTACCATCTTCATTTTTACGACCACTTGGTAAACTAAATAAAGCTATAGATGCTAGAAATGCTACTGTGGAATCCTTGACATATGCCTCTACCCCAAGAATACCTGACCACCAATTTCTAAATATGAAACCCAAAGCATAGAAAAATATAATTATAGCAACTTTCTTTTCTCCTGATGACATGGGTCCCAGAGCTTGATACTCCTGTTCTATGATCTGGTCTGAACCTTTAAGCTCACCCTGAATTCCAAAATATCTTACAAGATATATCCAAGTGATCGGTAAAAATACAATAACGAACGGGATCCCAATTTTCAACCAGTCTGTAAAAACAAGTGCAGGAGCTTCTGGAAAAATTTCTTCAACAGTACTTACAAAAAGAAGATTCGGTGGTGTCCCTACCAATGTCCCTGTACCACCAATACTCGCTGAATATGCAATGCAAAGCATTAATGCTGGTGCAAATCTAGAGATATCAGCACCCATCTCTTGCTCTCGATATAATATTGCCATACCAATGGGCAGCATCATTAATGTAGTCGAATTATTGGTGGTCCACATAGATAGTACACCGGTCGCTATCATAAAACTAAGTATGATCCTCTGACGGCTTGTACCCAATGTTCTGATCGTGAACAAAGCGATACGTTTATGTAGGTTATTGGTCTCAATTGCCTTGGCAACAAAAAATGCACCCAAGATCAGTAGCACAATATGATTTCCATAACTCGCCGCGATCTGACCTGAGTCAAGCACACCCAGTAAAGGGAAAAGCGCTATGGGTAAGAATGATGTAGCAAAAATAGAAATGGCTTCAGTGACCCAAAATACTGCCATAAGAAGGGATACTGCCGCTGCTCTCATGGCAAGGGGATCCATATTCTTTGGCGGTGGCAAAAACATCAAAACAATGAAAATGCTTATACCAAGTACAAGTCCGATCTTTTGTCGCATGACCATATATTAATAAAAAAGGGGCTTTAAAGCCCCTTTTTGTTCAAAACAAAAACAAGTTTTAACCTAAATATCTACGAAGGTTCTTACTTCTGGAACGGTGTCGAAGACGCTGGATCGCCTTTTCTTTGATCTGTCTAACACGTTCCCTTGTCAGGTCAAATTCTTCACCGATCTCATTCAAGGTCATTGCACTATCTCTATTAATGCCAAAATACATCTCAAGGACCACTCGCTCACGCTCGGATAAGGTCTCTAAAGCACCATTGACCTCCTCACTCATTGATTCCATCATGATCTTCGCTTCTGGTTCCTCTGCCTCTGCATCTTCGATGATATCCAATAGGCTACTATTTTCCCCTTCTTGAAAGGGTGAGTTTAAAGAACTATGGCGCCGTGAATATTGCATGGCCATAAGCACTTCATCTCCACTCATCTCTAGCTGGGCTCCTATCTCATCACCTTTTGGCTGACGCTCTACTTCTGCCTCAAGTTTCTCTGCGGCCCTTGTAATTTTTGTGATCGTACCTACCCTATTAAGAGGTAAGCGGATAAGTCTTGACTGTTCTGCTAGTGCTTGTAGGATCGATTGACGTATCCACCAAACAGCATATGATATAAATTTAAAACCACGTGTATGATCAAAACGTTTAGCAGCCTTGATAAGTCCCATATTACCTTCATTGATAATATCAGCTAGAGACAGTCCATTTCCTTGATATTTTTTAGCAACAGAGACCACAAAGCGCAGATTGGCTTCCACGAGCTCTTTCATGGCTCTTTCATCACCATCCTGGATCCTTATTGCTAGTTCAACCTCACGTTCCGGAGGTAGGGGATTGAACCTACCGATCTCAGCAAGGTACATACTGATACTTCCACTGGAAACCTTACTGGGTTTTCCTTTCTTTTTCGTAGCGTCTTTTGCTTGTGCTTCTTTTTTGTTGGTTGCAGTCTTATTTTTTGAGTCAACAGGTTGTTGCTCTTCTTTCTTTGTTACTTTGGTCTTAGGCAATGAAAGACTCCCAATTAAATATGGTTTATAATATGCTTTGCTCTGGATAAAGCCGGCGAATTTAGGATAATTATTCTATTTTATAAACAGAATCTTCTGACTTTGTTTAATATGGTCAGTACTAGCCTGGATGAAATAGGTTCCCGATGGTACGTTCATAGCAGGTGACCAGACAATTTTATTTTGATGATCATCTAGTCTAGGAATAAAAAATTGTTCTATTTGTTGTCCGGTAATGGAATAAATTGAAATATCAACTGGTTGCTGTGTTATACCATCCAATACAAAGTAAACAGAACCATTGAATGGATTTGGATAGGCAGGAGACATACTAAAATATATTGGATATAGATCTTGATCATCTTCCATATCGTTATTGACAAGGTTAGGATAACTTACTATTCCATCACTATCAATAATGATCATTTCTGCATGACCGATCCCTATCCACTCTTCACTATCATTACCTGGTGGTTGGGTCATAACAGCATAGTAATCAGATGATTCAGTAAAATGGAGTCCATTATTTCCACCAAAAACAAATAAGGATCCACCATCAGAGAAAATAATATTTAGCTGAGACGCACTTGTACCTGCATTGATAATATTGATCACAGCGGTCTGAAAACCAATAACCATATCTTCATGCGATTCTATTTCTTTCATCACATATAATAATACCAATTCAGAGTCTACTACATTTACCCACCCTGAGCTTTTCCAGTCTCCTCCACCAAACGTTTGAGGTGGGTATGACTCTAGCCATGACAGGTCAGATCCATTATTAGTTAGAAGATCATATAGTGTCTGCTTATTCACTGTACCATTATGGATAAGAGAATAGGATAAATTATTTTTATAGAACATCCAGGGATGAGGATTAGGGATCGAATTCGATCCAGATGTCGCTACCCTCAAATGCCCCATACCGATCTTGCCCGATACAGATCCAAGTAAAGTTTCCACTGTATTCCAATAAAGTACTGAGTCATTTGTTGCAGGCGACTCGGAACGATAGATCGGTGATATGGAATCTTGTTCACTATTATCATAGCTTAATAAGGCCCAACCATCTAGCATGGTCTCTGACTGATAGTAGAATGTAGTGAGTTGATCCTGTATCTCATCGTATTCAGTTTCAGAAAGTGTTGGGAATGTGAGATCGGATCTTGTACATACAGCCCAAAGTCTACAGGCATTTAGAGGTTGCATGATCATCAAGGCCAAAAGTGTTAATTTTAAAATAAGATCCATTACGTTAAAGTTAGCTGAAGTAGGCGATACTTTCAAAAGTTAACAGATCAATCATTAGACTCAATATATTCTTCAATATGTCTCTCAAGTATATCTAAGGGGACCGCCCCGCTCCCTAGAACAACATCATGGAAATCTCGAATATTAAAATCATCTCCTAATCTTTCTTCAGCTCTGTTACGTAATTCAACGATCTTTAATTCACCTATCTTATATGCCAAAGCCTGACCTGGCCAAGCTATATATCTATCTATCTCTACTTTAATATCATTTTTGGTCTTTGCTGTATTAGATGCCATAAAATCAATTGCCTCTTGGCGGGTCCAACCAAGTGCATGCATTCCAGTATCAACCACTAAACGACATGCCCGCCACATTTCATAGGTAAGCTGTCCAAACTTACTATATGGATCATCATAGAATCCCATCTCTTCAGCTAATTTTTCTGAATACAATCCCCAACCCTCAACAAAGGCTGTATAACCTGCATAGCGCCTGAACATTGGTATATTATCCAACTCTTGGGCCAATGCTATCTGTAAATGATGCCCAGGAACCGCTTCATGAATAGATAATGCTTCCATTTCATATTTTGGTCTGGTCTCCAATTTATAGGTGTTTGCCATGAAATACCCTGATCGTCCAGCTTTTTGATTACCTGAATAATAATAGGCTGTTGGTGAAGCAGGAGCCTGATAATCAGGTATTGCTTTCACTCCATATGGAAGTCTTGGTAAGCGACCAAAGAACTTTGGCAGTTGAGCATCTGCTTTCTTACAAATTGCTCGATACCCATCTAAAAGTTCTTCTTCGGTGGTGTAATAAAAACGAGGGTCCGTTCTTAAGAAGGTCA
Organism: uncultured bacterium; assembly: GCA_964404235.1. Lineage (GTDB taxonomy): Bacteria > Fidelibacterota > Marinisomatia > Marinisomatales > UBA1611 > CACEUX01. The sequence continues at coordinate 5,825 of CAYOJL010000008.1, forward strand.
AGAATTCATCAAAGTCACCATCAAAATCAGATCCATTTATCACAACCCCCATTTCTTCTCGTATCCTTTCCACCTCATCAAGGCCGATATTATGGATCTCTTCAGCGGTCAGGTCTGTTGTAGTATAACTCTTGATCTGGTATCGATAGTAATTCGCACCATCGGGAAAATCACTACAGGCAATTGATTCTCTACATTGTGGCAAATATTGTTCTGCGAAAAAAGTATATAGCAACTTATAAGCCGGGTATACATCATCTTCCAATGTGCTTTTCACCTTAGCTATTAGTTTTTGATGTTCATTGACCGGTATCGATTCAGAAAATTCTAGAAATGGTTTAAAAAGCGGTGAGTCTTCCAAAGGTGTTTCAAATTGAGATCGGATCTGTTCCGGCACTGCACTTAACACGATCTTAGGAGGTAACCATCCAGAGTCTAAACCTTTTTGCATAAGATCAATGGTCTGATCCACTTTTTTGGGAAAAGCCTTCAGTCTTGATATATAATTATTATAGTCCCGAATGGTCTTGAATGGCATATAATCAGATATACCAGCAAAACCTATCTGAATACCGCCCATTTGATCGATGGGCATTAGGTATGAAAGGAATGTAGTCCCTTCTATACTTTGTTTTATTCCATTTATATAGAGGTCATAATTGAGTTGATCCTCTTTATCTAACTTTGATCTATCGATCGCTTCTACTTTTTGAAGTAGCTCGCGGTTCTCATCCTGGCGCTTTATGACCATGTCATAAGAAACATCATTCAGTTTATCGTTAAAACGATCATCACCTAAACGAGTTGCCCATTCTGGATGGTCAACTATACCCTTATTCCACTGCTCTTCAAGAAGCTCATGAAATTTTTCTGATTCTGAGATCTTCCCCATATCGACTTCAGTCTCTATTTTTATTGAACAAGCTGATATTAGGATACCAGCAAAAAACATCGAACGCCACATTTGTATTAGAATGTAAAACTTATAGAATACCCTTCAATATTATTGAAAACACCAAAATCAGTGAAAACATAATCAATATTGACCATAGGACCTCTAGGTATCTGATACTTTACGCCTGCTCCAAATGATAGTCCCTGTTCCGGGCCTATACCTATACTCTCACCATCTTCTTCAAATGATAATTCATAAAATGTATGCGATTTTCCAAATCGGAGAAAGACCATATCCATAGCACTATATTCGAGTCCCATATTGAGGTACTCCGGATTATTATTTGGATGGATGGCATCTACAGCGAATAGACATTTCATGTTTGATGCGAAAGTGAATTCCCGGCTGATACCAAATCTGAACATCAATGGTAATGGCCATTTTGCGGTACCAAGATTCCCATCGATCCTATCATTATTACCATATATATTCTCATCCACATCAATATCCACCAGGGTATTATTACCCTCCATTCCTAGTTTTCCGCCAAAATTAGATACACTCATACCAATTCTTAGATCTCTCTTGGTAATGAAAAGGGTTCCAATATCGACTGCAAATCCTTGTGCACTCATCTGCCAAATAGACTCTTGAATGAATTTTGTTTGGAATCCAAAAGAAAATCGATCCGTAAGTTTTTTTGCATATGCGATCCCCATTGAGATATTACCTGCATCAAATTTTTGACCATACTCACTTGGCTCAGGATCTTGAACAGTCCTGACTATCATTTCATCCATTGTTATTGCAGTAAATGAAAAGCCAAGATTTCCATAAGTGCCCATTGGTACCACAGCTGTATTATAATAGTATTGTGTCTCAACTAACCAAGGGGTATAAAAGGATTGTACTTCAGGCCTGGATATATTTACGATCCCTGCAGGATTCCAATACAATGAACTCGCATCATTGGCCACTGAAACATAGGCACTTCCCATCCCTAAAGACCTAGCTCCTGGACCGATCTCAAGAAAAGCTGCGGATGTGGTTGCAACGTTATTCTGAGAATATGCAACAGACATCAAGAGGATAAAGGTCCATATAGATCTTCTCATCATTTTATCACCGCAAATTTACCAGTATGCTCACCAATGCCTGGGGCATCTATATGATAAAGATAGACCCCATAAGAGATCTCTAGATTATCCCTGGATAACATGTTCCAGGATTCTGTACCATTCTCATATACATCATCATGATGGATCGTACTGACCAAATAGCCAGATAGTGTGAATATATTAATCGTACATATACTTGGTAGATTAATGAAATCGATCTTCCTAGGTCCCCTTCCTGATTGATATTGGTGTCTAGGTTCCCATGATGCTGCAACAATATATGGATTTGGTACAACAGCAATATTGTCCAGCTCATCTTTTGCTCTATCTAGGTTAATACTAGAAGCAGTTGTCGTAAAACTATAGATATCAGCCATAGAGAATGGTCTATCTATTTCTATATGAAAAATGTCTCCCGCAACAGGATCAATGACCTCAAGAATGGTCGTATCATATAACGTAGTGTCGGTATACAAAGTGTCTGAAGCTGTTATGATAGTATCATAAATGGTTGTATCAGTAATGGCCAAGGAGTCTTGACTGAAACGAATAGATATAAGGGGACCATCGGCTATAGCAGCATAGGGCCTTATAGATATGGATTCATCCCGATCCCAATCTCCATCTTGATTAAAGTCTGATACACGAAAAGGAGGTTCATCATCATGTGTTACATTTTTTACTCTAAATGGGACTGCTGTACCATAACCATCAACCGTTATGGAATCACCCAGATTCCCTTCAAACTGCAATTCAAAATCTGCTGGATAGAATCTTGATACATTCATAGCGATCAGGCCATAATTACAATTACCAATTGTCCAACCTGTTGAATCTTCATTGAGATCATACTCTTTATCTTTTACAACAACACGCATTCCATCAAAAAGTGGATTATCTGTTTCTCCATTCATTGTCTGTAAATGATCAAGATAAAAATAACGATAGCTCACCGCAAACTCACCTTCGGCTATAAGATCAGAGTTTGTTATCAAAAAGGTACCATTCTCACTTATGACTGAATAGTCAACTCCATATGCATATGTGACATTCCCAGCAACATTGGTCACTACAACAGGATAAATAGTATCATAGACCGTACTATCGTTAACGACTGTAGAATTGATCACCATTTTTGCATCTATATGGTCATGTGTCGCCACAGCGCTGCTATCCGCATTGATCAACAAGGTCTCAACAATAAGCTCTTGATTCCTGATACTGAAAGCAAGATCATCTGCGGTCTCAAGAGTGTCAAATACTATATGATATTCTTTCCCATCACTGATCGAGAAAGGGTTGACCACATCAACCTCAATGGATCCAGAACCATACCCTGCTATATGCTTAACAAATTCTTCACCTTCCGGTACAGTATTTGGAGGAACATATCCAAGAGCCTCTGGATTAGGTAATACAATAGCCGCATTTTGACTTAGATTCATCACATTACCTTTGTAATCCAGATCAAGGGTTACCGAACATTCCGAAGGAGCGATGGGTTGTAGATTCTCACTTTCTGAGTAGCCATTTTCAAAAAAATCCAGATCATATCCCTTATCATATGCTGTAAGTGCATAATAGTAGGTCTGACCATTTATAACGTTATTTGAATCAACATAGATATATTGTAAACCTGTATCCTCACCCATATCAAATTGTATACCATTATAGCCAATGGGATGAGGACCTCGTAATCCATTTTGAAGATCAAATATAGCGATCGGTTCCTTAAAAGTAATATTACCATAAGCATCAGTAATAGTATATGAATCAATAAAACCAGGATCTGTACTCCTATAGACCCTATATCCTTCAAAATCTCTTCCATATATCGGATCCATTGATTTCTCAGAGAAACTATTCCAATAAAGGGTGACCTTATTATCGCCTGGTACAGCTGTCATGGTAGGTTTTAGAGGCGGTTTTGCAAAACTATAATCATTATCATAAATATTCTGCATGGTACTTGTATTACGCAAAATATCAGCCATATTCTCACCATAGACCATCGCGATCGCAAATTTTTTCTTTTCCCCTGGCTGCAAAGATATATATCCAGAACCATACAAGAATGTTTGGTCTACATTTTGTTGAGGCACTTGGAAGACACCTGGTGTCAACTGACCCCACATGACCTCATCATTGGATGGATAAACACTTGGATAGGGAGCTGAGTAAAAACTGGTCAGTCCAATCTGGTCTGACTCATCATTATCTGTTATCTCAAAGTTTGGTTCACCAAGGTCTGGTATCCCATTCCCTTCAGTTCCATCTTCATCTGGTCCAGGGTAATTAATATGGAACTCTGCAAGGCCATCCGCACCGATATCATCTCTTTCAGGGTCCCAATCCCCATCATTATCAATACCATCAAATTGACTTTCATCGATCATTCCGTCCCCATCATTATCAATACCATCATGAGGGTTTCCAGGAGATTCTAAAAAGCTCCAGCCAAAATATGCTGGTCTAAAACCACCATAGGATGTACTCCAATTATCATGATCCCATTGATAGACCATATCATTCTCTGTATCAAACCATGCATCATCATCACTAAAACTTGATGGACCACCAACATCTGCATCACCATACATTCCAAAAACAACACTATCAAGAACATTAGAACCAATATTTGTTATCCAGTAGGTCACAATAATGATATCTTCTGCGGCTGGATGATTCCACTGATATCCACGTACCTCTAGATCAATACCTAGTCCTCTACGATGATCATCAGGTGATTCTGTAGATGACTCAGGCGTGTCATTCAGATCTGGCCAGAATTCATACTCGCTGTTATAATAATCATCCATCACAAAATAAGATTCCTGGTCAGCCCTAACATATTTTCCGTATTGCCCATTCCATTCTCCATCCCAGTCCTCTTCTCTATTGGGCCAGGTACTTGGCCATGTAGATGAATTATCGCTCATTGCCATGTTTTCCTGATTTGGGTTTGCATATCCTGCGAGAGGCTCAAAACTCCACGGCGTGCCTTCCGGAGATTGATCTACTAATCCACGCAGACCATCAGAAACGATACGTTTTCTATTACCACTTGTATCAATCACACTTGCAGCAATGACGGGGGAGAATTCCCAAATATAAGAATGTCCAGAGCCAAGTGGATATACGCCAGAAAAACTACTACTCTGATCTCCTATAGAGCCTTGATTGTAAAACCTGCAAAGCACACGATTACCAGAATGGTCACCATACTTTCTATCTTCTCTGCCCAGTATCTTGGCTGCAATCTCCTCTCGATCAAAAAGTCTCTTCTTAGGATGATCATCTGATATGAGCGATGACCATGGGAAAATATATATGATTATAAGTAATATTTTTTTCATATTGCTACTTGAAAGAGACTGAGAGCCCAACCTTGATCTGCCTAGGCGCTGAATAATAAGATGGTACAATAAGATATTCATCAAGAGTATTGATCATTGGACCACTATACTGAGGGGTATAAGTTGGAGCTAATGAATAAGAGGATCTTCCAGTATCGCCGTAAACAGTAAGTTCATTCCGAATATCAAAAATGTTGTATATATTGATATGAGCAGATATTTGAATGGACTTAGATAAAGAAAAATTGTAAAAACTTCTCATATCCATATTAAAGGTTGAAGGTTTACGGCCATTATTCTCAAAAGATGTCCTCTGTCCATCAGCGTTAGTGGTCGTATATGGAAAACCACTTCCAAAATTAAAAACCAAACTTATACCTGAGGCCTTTGTAGGATGATAGGTTGCGGTTCCATTGAGTGTATGACGTTGATCCCAATCCAAAGGCACTAGCATTTTCTCTGGCTCGATATCTGACTGCTCATCATAAAATGCTGCTGTTGGATCTGAAGCGTTACCCTCTGAGATAGAGTAAGTATAATCTAGGTTACCAGAAAAATTTTGGCTGGAACGTTTAGATAATGCAACTGTGATGCCTTTAGAGTTAGCATGGTCCTTATTCACATACATGCCATATCGATCACCTGCAATAAAAGAATTTTTGATCTCTGTAGAATTAAGGTTTCTTATATCTTTGAAATAGCCCGTGATCTCAAGGCCAATATCTCTTCCAAATTGTTGTGAAAAACCTACTTCATATTGGGTCGTTCGTTGTGGTTCCATATCTGCATTGCCCATGGTTGAATTCACTCCTGAAGCAGCAGGAACCTCGAACTCAGGATTATCGTATATATAGCTAAAGCTAGGATTTTGAAAGAAGTGACCATATGAGAAATGTAAATATCCCTTATCTGTTATAGGAAACGCTAAAGCAAATCTTGGACTGATCTGTGTCTTAGGCTCTGACTTACGATACCATGGATCACCATTTGCATTCTGATCAAGCCTTTCCTCATCTGTTTTAAGATTTGTATAACTCATCTCTTCTTCTGAGATCTCTCCATTACCATCAGTATCATTCCATCTATTAATGGGTTTAACAGGTGACATATAATTGGGATCTTCTGAATCATTCAATACCCAAAACTGTGAGTCAAAGTAATCGTAGCGTGCACCAATGTTAACGACAATGTCATCGCTCTCGATCTTATCCTGTAAATATGTTGAGAACTCTACAGGCGTCCTACCATTAAGAGGATCACCAGTGAAAGGATCTTCCATCGATTGGAATGAATTATGTATTGTATTATCCTCAGGTTCTAGAACAACAGGGTCATAATCTGTCCATGAGGACTGGAGTACCGATAGACTATTATAGGTAATATCTGTTTTCCTATATTCGAGTCCACCTTTTAATTGGTGCGCAGCATTGATTTGACTTGTGAGCTCTGCCTTATATGTCTTTACATTTGATCTTCGACTATAAATATCCATATATTTACCACCCACCTCAAAATTATTACCAGTGGCATAATCAAAGATCCTTGGATCGGTATTGTATAAAGCAGGATCCAAAAAACCAACGCCCCAATCATCATCATAACTCAGATCATCAATGACCTTGTAATAATCCTTGTCATTACTGAGATGGGTCCTATAATGATTGATCGCACTTGAATACATTATATTGGCAAATGTTGACTGGTTCAATGAAATATCAGTCCTAATGATATCACCAATACGAGTATTGAAAGAATAAGGCCTCCCATCAGGATTCCAGCGGTATCCATGAGAGTAGCTCTGCGATCTGGTATCACTGAACATACGGTTATACCCCAATTTGATCCTTGATGTTACCCTCCAACTCATCTTTGCCTGATACGTGGTCTGCTCACTCCAACTCATAGGCACCCAGTCAAAGGCATCCTGCTTCCTTAGAGTATCTATCAATGTCCTTAGGCTATCCTGATAATATAGAGGTGCCCACAAACTATCTACAGGAACAAGACCGTTACCAAGACCTACCACAGAATCTATTAAGAACATATTCTGTGTCTCTGACCAAGCATAAGAGTTGGGATGAAAGATCCTTTCACCAAATAAATATCCATCATTTCTTTTTTGGCGTCCTGATACAAAAAATGAGATCTTACCTGGCAAGATCGGACCTTCAATGTTTGCTTTCAGATCTGAAATAGTATTAGTATTAAAATCATTTACTTTTGGAAATAAGGGATCATCAGCTAGATAGTCTCCCAGATTGCCAGATATACTCCCAGAGTAATCTGCATAGTCACCATCTTTGGTTATTATATTTACGATCCCAGACATAGCCTGCCCGTACTCAGCATTGAATGTACCGCTTATGAATTGAAGTTCTTGAATAGCATTATTTTCTATCTCTACTGCTATGCCGGAATTATAAGGGTCTGTTACTGTGATACCATCGACCATATAAGATATCTCTCCACCTCTTCCTCCACGAACATGGATCTCACCTCCTGTGGTCACAACACCTGCCTGTAGAGCTAGCACATCTTCAAATTCTTCAACTGGGAGTAGTTCTACTTCCTCACTACTTATGTTTGCCTGAGAATAGGTCACATCCGTTTGGATCATAGGGCGTTCAGCTTGGACCACAACTTCATCAAGACCTACAGCACTCTCACTCAACTTACCATTAAGTGTTGTTGTGAGATCTACCCTTATACGAACATCATTCATGACCAAGGTCTGATACCCGATCATTGTAAACCTTACTGTGTAGGTTCCAGGAGAGACCTGTAGAATATAATAATTCCCATCAGTATCTGTCGCAGCACCAAGTGGTGTCCCATCAACCATAACATTTGCACCAATAAGAGGCTCACCTGTTTCCTTATCTGTCACACGCCCTGATATTTTACCCGTTGTACCTGCAGAAAGCACATGTAGCATCAGCATAATGCAAATAAGGGTAGTTTGGTTACGCCCGGTAGTCAATTTTGCTCCAGTGCTAGAATAATATTTACTGATCTTCTATCGGTCTATTTAACGAGTATAAGTTTTTTAACAGACTGATAATTATCAGTCTTCAGCTCATAGAAATACATTCCAGATGGTAATGTCTCACCTTTATCACTAAGTCCATTCCATGTGATATGGTATATTCCAGAGTTCATCTGTCCATTGACCAAAGATGCAACTTTCTGACCAACCAAGTTAAATACCGATACTCTAACATGAGAATTTTCAGCTATATCAAACTGAATATTGGTCTCAGGATTAAATGGGTTTGGATAATTTTGATGAAGTGCAAATTCAATAGGCATGATACCTGATTCATCTAGACTCACCTCAACACCAACAGCAATATCGACGGAGATAATATTCTCTCCTGATTCGATCACAAGCTCATCCTCGATGCTCAAATTATCATAAACACCATATGCACCGATCTTGACCGCTATTGAATCATTATAACCATCAAAAGCAGATACATTTCCTCTATAAGGCGATACGGTCAACCATGTAAAACTATCACCCATCTTGATCGCCATATTATCGATCGCAACTCCATAACCCCATTCTCCACCGCAATCAGTATACTGAAATCCAACCCTGAACGAACTTACTTCACTAACGTATGGCTCCAGATTATAAATATAAGAAGCCCAATACCAGACGCCTGTCTGCATAGTCGAATCAATTAATATCCAGGTCTCACCATCATCAATGGATACCTTTACCTTAAAATCATCTGCATAGGATGCTTGATCCGGACCGCAGGGTCCAGCAGGGTTTGGAAAATACAGATCAAAGACCAGGAATGAGGGGTCATTGCCAGAAAAGGCTGGGTTTGAAACAAGCATGGGAGTTGCAGGGTTGAATGGGTCATCTCCTGCTGCATCATCATTATATAATGCGAAATTCTGCGAACCATCTGGTGGAGAAGGAAACGGTAAATAAGTTGAAGAATTTTCAGCTGAATCACCAACTGTCCATTCTTCTCCTAGATCTGGAACATTCGTGAAGTCACCTAATGTCCCATCTTCAAATTGTGATAATACCAGATCAAAGGCCGCTTCTAGATTAGATAGTTCAATAGAACTGATCGTGAAATCAGCATCTGTAGTATCAAAATTCTCTATATTCATTATTTGTTCCTGGTAATCGCCTGCCATTAGTTCATCAAAATTGATGGCCTGTGGATTAACTTGGAACGGGCCCATAGGACTAGCACAGACCGGTGCAGTGGGATCAGACTCTCCCTCACCATAGACTGCTGTGACCTCGAAACAATATTCCACCCCATTTTCAAGACCCTCAACTGTGTAATCTGTTTCATCATAATCAGTAGTGCCTATTTGAACACCATCTTGATAGATATTGTAGTGGAAGAATTCGCCACATACATTTCCTTGATCAGTTTCACCGCCATATACTTTTATGTCATCAATGAACCATGACTCACCATATCCAAGAGTGCAATAATAGCGGAATGCAATCATGATCTCGCTACCAGCATATTCACTTATCTCAACCGTATTGAACCAATAATCATCTCCTACAGAATCGGGAATTGATACATAGACAGAGTCCCATGTTGCGCCACCATCAGATGAGACCTCAAGATAGTTATTAGCGGACGCATCACCTGGGTAATTATAAGCTTCGGTGAAAGAGATATAAGCAGCAGTATATCCTGTTAGATCCGCACTACCAATGAGTCTACTATCAACAGGGGCATAAGCATCTGTTGTGGTATCGGTCCCAGAATAACTTGCATAAGCAGAAAAATCATCCTCACCACCATCATCGCAAGGGTACATCCCACTTCCGCAATCTGCCGCAGTTCCATCTGAATACCTGAACCAACCACCAGAACAATCACCACAGATCGTACTATCATGGACCACTTCCATTGCCTCTACTGCAAGCGAACATGATAGAAAACATTCATCAAAAAGAACGTCACCATATGAATCTGTTTGTAGCCAAGAAAGTTCTATTTTTTCATCATAGAAATATGCTTCAACATTTGATGCAGGACAAAGTTCTTGACCAAACAAAGTTGAAATAGAAATTAACCCAATTAAATAATATTTTATCGATTTCATCATAAAACTCCCTAATAATCTTTGTAATGTAGCATAAAAAGATACGTCTTAAGGTGCATATATCAAAATACCGGGTATTGATATAAATTAGACTATAGCCTTCATCTAATTTTTTGAAAAATATCAATATTTTAGCATATGAATCATAATTAGATCTATAGATGCCTAGAAATCAATTATATATCATCATTATTTGGATTTTTTCACTACTCAGTGGAAATAATATTGGTAGACCTGTTATAGATCACACACCAGATCCCTTTAGAATGAATCAAGCAGGACGTATAGGTGATAACCCTTTTCCTACCAATCCAATGAGCGATAGGGCGAGGGGATATCTTTTACAAGGTAAAGCACAAACAGCGATCATCAACTACGGTAATTACATTGATATAGAGGTCAATCCTAACGGTGCCTGGGGTGAGTATGCTTACCTTTATGAGGTCTCATTCCTTGCAGGCATCCCTGGACATTCATATTCATCTAATTATATCTGGTCCAATACAGAGACGGTCACCGATCAAGATGGTTTTCCTATATATAGTATTTGGGAATCTGAGAACGCCTATGAATCTTGGTTCGAAGATGGTGACACCAATTTTGTTGGGATTATATTTGATGCTGATAACGATCATGGTGTATGGGAACCAGATAGTATCTCTAAAAAGGCCTCAATTGATGACATAAATAGTGACAGACAATGGACGATTGATAATACATCAAATAAGATCATTGTTAGTACAACTGGTAGCCTAGACCCAAATAGATCGACCTCAAGGATAGGGCTCATTTATCCCTGGGCATTAAGACCAAAACTGATCAGTCGCGAGGAACAATTTGATTATTATGATTACGGGAATGATCAGGAAGAATGGACAGAGGATGATGTGTATTTTTATTATGGTGCGAATACAGCCGAGTCTTGCCTATCATATTATTCACCAACCTACAATACAGACTGGCACGCATCAACAATGGCAAGGACCAAAACACATAATACAGACATATCTGCTGGTGAAATTTTTGGCGATACTTATGTGACAGATCCGGCAGATACGTATCCCCTCTTGGCACACTCTGGGTATGGTTCTACATGGCCGAAGCGCATGGATCCTCAAACAGGTCAGCTAGATTCTTTTTGGCCTGGATGGTGGGCACAAGACTATAATATTAACCTTCCTAGTTGTTCTCAGTCACGAAAAGATCCAGACTGTTGGGAAGATGTCCCTGGGAGATTTATCTCTGATATGGATGTCTATCTTGAATTTGATGACCGCTGGGCTCATCGTGGTAATCAGGTAAATACGAATAATGAATATGAGCAGACCGGATATCCTATGGGTCTGAGGGTCATGTCCGAGGCCCATTCCTATGGGGTCTCCTATGCAGAGGATATTCTTTTTGTAACAGTCAAGGTTAGAAATGAGAGCGGTGATTGGTGCGCTGAAGATGAATATGGAGTACCTGTCCTAGATGAATATGGTAACCAGATCTGTGGTGAAGGCATGGTCATGCCCGATGGAACAAAATTAAACAGAGGAAAAGGGTTTGACTATGCAGGTGTAAGCCTTGGTTTTTGGAATGATGGGGTTATTCTAACAAGTGATAAATATGGTAATTCAAGTTATTGGTCAAGCGCGGATGATTATATGAAATACTATTGGGAAGTATTTGAGCTTAATAATGAAAGAATGTTGATCAGCATGGCAATGATAGGTGACTATGATGGTTACTCCGGTGTCGCAGGCTACGCTATGGATCCCAATACACCCAATCCAGGTAATGAGTTCGGACTAGTAGCCACGCAATTACTCGATTCACCAAAAGCGACCACACCTATAGACCTCGATAGAGATGGGGTCATAGATATTTTTCCTGGTGAGCCGTTGAAAATGACAGACTGGCACTGGCTGGATTGGTACCTACGTCCAGGTGTAACACATCCTGAGAGTCTTTCCGGAGACTGTTATGCAGGAACACCAGGATGTCCACAAGCAAGGAATACAGAAGAATTATTCTATAAACTAATGATAGGAGATACAACCAACCTTAGTGATAATGAACATGCCTGGCATTTCCATACGCAAGACCCTGGCACCGATCTACCATCAGACCTTAACCCCCACTTTGATTCGCTCGAAGGTATTGAAGAAGAAATGGTCTTTCAGAGACCACCTGAAGGTGTAGACCCACTAGTGCTTATGACCTGTGGACCTTTCGATCTTCCAGTTGGTCGTGAAGTACCATTCTCTTTCTGTATTATTTTTGGTCAGAATGAAGAGGATCTTATTAACAATGCTAGATTTGCGCAGGTAATGTACAATTCCAGATATCAAGGATTTACGCCACCAAACAGGCCTAATGTTCTTGCAATGGGTGAACTAGGTAAGGTCAAGATCTATTGGGATGATGCTGCTGAATCATCTCAGGATGTTGTAACAGGATATTCTGATTTTGAAGGTTATAAGATATACAAAAGCAATGATGGCGGGCAAACATGGGGAGATCCCGAAGATATGATATATGATACTGATGGTATATTTGTTGGATGGAGACCTTTTAAGCAGTTCGATCTATCAGCTGAAGAAGATTCCTTACACTGTGTATATGAAAATAGCTACGACTGTGAACCTCAATTATCAAGAGGACACTCTATAAGTGGACAAGACCCCTACTTTCCTTGGTTTGATCTAGGGGATGATACCGGATTTGAAATGATCAAACTTGAACAGGCATACACTGATGGAGGTAGGACATTCAATTATATGTTTGAAGATGAAGATATAGTAAATGGAGTTGAATATACTTATGCAGTAGTAGCCTATGATATGGGAGTTGAGCCTCCATATGATACGACATTTATCGACCTTGGTAATGGTCAATATGAGACCATAATAGATACAAATTATTCGAATCCCAATAAATGGGCTGAACCTGATGGATATGCTTCGCTAGAAAATTCTAAAGGAACGACGGTACTTGATAAAAATTTTGTCCAAGTTTATCCAGGTATTTCCCCACAAACTAATCTCAATGATGTAAAGGTCGTCCCAAATCCATACGTTGTAAACTCAAGATTCAATGAGTCAGAGCACCTGCGCAGGATCAGGTTTACAAATCTGACTGATCAATGTACTATAAAGATCTATACCCTAGCAGGAGAACTTGTCACATCGATAAACCATACGAATGAATTTTCAGGGAATGCTTTCTGGGATATGAGGACCATGAATAATCAAGAAGCTGGGCCGGGGTTATATATATACCATGTTCAAACAGGAAATAATGATAATGATTCGTTTATTGGGAAATTTGCAGTTGTGCGATAATCATATATGATAATAAACTTATACATCAATGAAATAATGAAAACAAATCTTTATATGAAAAAAACTATTCTTATTCTAATGCTGATTCAATTTACCTTGGCAAATTCTTTGGAAGGAAATAAAATTCCAAACTCACGCATAAAAATGCTTAATGGTAAATATGCTAAGCTATCTGATTTCAATTCAGATGGCCCAATGATCGTTAATTTCTGGACAACTTGGTGACCAGCTTGTGAATTGCAGGCTGCATATCTTAATCAATTAAGCGAAAATTTTAGTAGCACTGGTTTAAAAGTTCTGGGAGTGAATCTTAACTCACCATCAATTATAAATCAAGTCAGGCCCTGGATAAATAAAAGAAAGATCAATTTTGATATTTCTGTAGACCCTAAGGAGAAATTGGCTAAAACTTTTGGGGTGGATGGTCTTCCTACCTTATTCTTAATTGATAAAGATGGAAATATTATAAATGAGACCGTTGGTTTTGGGGACGGTTATGAGAACAAATATCTTGAAGCATTAACAAAATACTTAGATAGTGAAAATATCAGTTACCAAGATTTTGAATATCAAAAAGAAAATAAAATAAAGAAAGATGTTACAATGGAAATTGATTTTTAGTGTTTGATCTTAATCCTTAGACTCTGGATCTAAATCAGTTATCATATAAATTTTCCATTTCTTCCATTTCTTAAAAAATCTATATAACCCTGAATATTTATGCCTTACGAAATGATATAAGGCCCTACCTGTTCCAAGCACCTCACCTTGTTCATTCAATCGAGAATAAGTAGCATCAACTGTGCATAGTTTAGTATCAATATGATCCCAAACAGGAGCTATTTCTATTTTATCCAACTTTGTTTTCACAAAGTTAGCTTTTGAAGAATTCTTCCAATTATTAAACACTATGTTAAATTCTTCTTTATTAGTTATAACGATTGGAATACCAGAACCAAAATGTAGGGTACACCAATCAGTTTGAAAATATTTTGACATTTTAGTAATATTTTTTTCATCTACCACTAATAAATATGATTCGAACACATTATTTACCTCATCATATTTATTGAATGTAGTATCCTGTAATCCTGCAAAAACAATATTCGATAGAATAAACCATATGTAAAAAAGATTCTTATTCATAATTATTATGATTGATCTAGGCTGTTTTTTTATGCTTGAGGTCGAACAAAGACCGGATTGGAAGGTGTTGAGATCGAAGGCTCATAGCTATATCCACCAAGATTAAACGCTAGTATATCTTTTTTATCCTTAATTTTATTTTGTATAATAAATCGTGCCATCATACCCCTTGCTTTTTTAGCAAAAAAAGATATCATTTTCATGTTCCCATCCTTGATCTCTTTAAATTGTGGGGTAATAATATCAGCTTTTAATGCAGGACGATCAATCGATCTAAAGTATTCAACTGATGCACAATTGATGACAACATTATTTTTATGGTCTTCTAATTCATTATTAATTGATGCTGCAAGGGTATCACCCCAATAGTCATATAGATTACTCCCTGATCTATTTTCTAACTTTGTTCCCATTTCTAGTCTGTAAGGCATCATAAGATCCAAAGGCCGTAATACTCCATATAGCCCTGAAAGGATACGGGTATGTTTTTGCGCAAATACAAGATCATTTTTATTTAAAGAATCAGATTCTAAACCCGTATAAGTATCTCCCATAAAAGAATATACAGCTTCTCGTGAATTTTCTGGTTTAAAAGAATTATCCCAGTTTTGCATTCGCTCCCAATTCAATATTGCTAGATTCTCACTAATTCCCATTAAAGACATAAGATCATTTGGGTCCATATCTTTAAGTATCTTAACAAGCTCTTCAGACTGTTTTAGGAACCTTGGGAGTTCATATTTATCTGTATGCACATGGCATTCTTTGGAAAGCTTTTTTGCTGGTGAAAGTACTGTTAACATAACTTGAATTTAATCATGACCGGTCAGGATCTATCATAAGATATCATAAAGTATCAACGATAACTTTATTTAGCCTATCTACAAATCCTGCAGGATCTTTGAGCTTTACTCCTTCCTGGATTAAAGCTTGTTCATAAAGTAAAAGTGCAATGTCATCAAAGGCCTTCTGTTTTGTTTTTCCTTTTAGCTTAACAACAATATCGTGTTTTGGATTGATCTCCAATATAGGCTTGATATCTGGCACATCCATCTGCCCCATAGAACGCATCATTTCTTGCATCTGGGCTGTTGGATCATTTTCATCTGCAACTATACAAGATGGAGAATCATTTAGACGTGTTGATACCTTAACATCTTTTACTTTATCACCTAATAATTTTTTTATTTTCTTCAATACAGGTTTAATTGATTTTTCTGTTTCTTTATCTGTATCATCAGAAAAATCCTCTGCTGCTCCACTTCTATTAACTGATTTAAGTTCCTTTTCATCGTATTTAGGCACGCCAGTAATAATGATCTCATCTATTTCATCATCGAGGATCAATACTTCAATATCTTTTTTCTCATACATTTCTAAAAGAGGAGAGTTTTTCAGTGATATTTGGTTTTGACCGGTAATGTAATAGATCGATTTTTGATCTTCTCTCATTCTATCAGCATACTCTCTCAACGAAACGAGACCATCATCTTTCGTTGATTTGAATCTCAGTAATTCTGTCAAAGCTTCTTTATGTTCAAAATCCTGATAGACCCCTTCTTTGATCAGCCGTCCATACTGATCAAAAAATTGTGCATACTTATCCTTATCACCAGCAACTGTCTTCAATTTATCTAAGATCTTTTTGACAGAGTTAGATTTGATCTTAGCCATGACCCTATTCTGCTGGAGGATCTCACGGCTTACATTAAGTGGAAGATCTGATGAATCAATGACCCCTTTTACAAACCTTAGCCAAGGCGGTAGTAATTCTTTATCATCATCAGTTATGAAAACGCGATTGACGTATAACTTTACACCTGATTGGTAGTCTGCTCGATATATATCGGGTGATGCTTTCTTTGGAATAAAAAATAGTATGGTAAACTCAAGATTTCCTTCTGCTCTAAAATGTACCCACTCAAAAGGATCCTCGATATCATTTGAGAATGATCTGTAGAATTCTTTATAGTCCTTTTTCTTTAATTCACTTTTTGATCGTGTCCAAAAAGCTTTAGCATCATTTACCTGATCAGTTTTTAGTTTTCTACTTTTTTCCTTTCCTTCATCATCATAATCTATTTCTGGATATGTAAGAAATATCGGAAAATCAATATGATCCGAGTATTTTTTCACCAAATTTTCAATTTGCCAGCGACTTGCAAATTCTTTTCCTTCATCATTTAAATGAATAGTAATAGATGTTCCATTCTCTTTTTTTACATCTTTTTTGATCTCAAACCCAGTTTGCCCATCACTTATCCACCTCCAAGCCTCTTTGTTTCCTGCTTTTTTGCTTGCAACCTCAACTCGATCTGCAACCATAAAACTAGAGTAGAAGCCTACACCAAATTGACCGATCAGCTGAGAATCTTTCTTTGCATCACCGGATAATTTTGAAAGGAAATTCTTTGTACCAGACCGCGCTATCGTACCAAGGTTATCTTGTAGTTCTTTCTTACTCATACCTATCCCGGAATCAGTGATAGTTAGGGTAGGGTTGTCTCCATCCTGAAATTCTAAAGAAATCTTTGGATCGAACGTAAAAGACTTAAAATCATCTTTTGTAAGTGTTAAATAGCGTAGCTTATCTAGGGCATCGGAAGAATTAGAGATAAGTTCTCGAAGAAATATTTCTTTATGGGAATATAAAGAATGGATGATCAGTTTTAGTAACTGACTAACTTCTGTTTGAAAGGGTTGTTGGCTCAATTTATTCTCCACATTTTAAAGACAAATGATCAATATCCAATATTTTTGGTTATTAAGGGCAGAAAAGTAAAAAAATAAATGGTAAAAATGCCATATAGATTCTCAAAAATCATCTTTTTATTTATTAGATGATTTTATGATCTATAAGGAGCCCCTAATTTTTTCTAAAAGCTTTTTCGTTGCACGGATACCTGACATTTCATCCATTGTATTCCCTTCATACTCAATTCCCACATATCCTGAATAGCCCTCTTTCATTACAATATCCATCATTTTATAATAATCCGTATTGGTCTCATCACCATTGGTATTAAAATCATGGCTTTTAGCGCTTACTGCCTTTGCATAGGGCATTAACTCTTTAACACCTAAATAACGATCATACCAATCATCACCTTCAAGTTTAAAATTACCAAAATCAGGAAGGGTTCCACATCTTGGGTGATCGACCTCTTTGATCACTGAAGCCAACCATTTTCCATTTGAAGATAGACCACCATGATTTTCAACAATCGTATTGATCCCTATGGAGTCCCCATACTCAGTTAGCTTACGTAACCCCTCTGCTGCCAAATGTATCTGCTCATCATATGAGCCCTCACTTTTAGCATTGACCCTAATAGAATGGCAACCCAGAAATTTTGCTGCTTCTGCCCACTTATAATGGTTCTCAATTGCTTTAGAACGTTCAATTTGATCAGGGTTGCCTAGGTCGCCTTCTTTATCACACATGATCAAAAGGCTTATTACTCCTAGATCTTCAGCTCTATCTCTCATTTCTTTGAGATAAGACTGATCTTCAGCCTTATTAAAGAAAAATTGATTTACATATTCAACTGCATTTATACCAAGATCATTTTTTGCCATACTGCAAAAATCTAGATGATCTAATTCACCAGAAAAAAGCATACGATTCAGGGACCATTCAGCAAGTGATATTTTAAATGGCATGTTATTTTTTGTGCAAGATAATACGCTGTTTAGGGACAAACCGCCTGTTAAAATAGCAGCGGTTTTAATAAAATCTCTTCTTTCCAATATTAATTTTTATAATTTTCGAATTCGGATATTCCTGTACCAGACCTCGCCATGGTCACCTTGCAAACCTATACGACCAGAACTGGCTTTCGCAAAGTAGGGCATATCTTTAAATTTACTTTTTCTGATCAATGCCTTCATCTCTTCACTACCATATTTATATTCCAGCAGTTTTTCTCCATTTAACCAATGTTCAATATGATTCTCTTTAGAGATGATCTTTACCTGGTTGAACTCACCTAGAGGTTTAACAACTTCATTTTTTGGTGCAATAAGATCATAGAGAGCGCCAGCTGATGTAACCTTTCTCATTCGATCAGGATGCGCTGTATTATCCAAGACCTGCATTTCAGGAGCTGATTGCCAAATATGGTAACCATCCTCTGTAGCAAAATAAAATATGCCAGAGTTGCCTCCCGATTGCAGTTTCCACTCAAGCTGCAGTTCAAAATCCTTGTAAACATCATTAGATATTATATCAACACCTTTACTCCCAGGTATGGTCTTAAGTGTTCCTTCTTTGATCACCCAAGAGTTCCATGGAAAAAAATCCATTTTATATCCTCTCATCCCAGAGACTGACTCACCATCAAAGAGGACTACCCAGTCTGACGGTTTTTTACTACATGAGATAAAGGCTATTATTATTAAAATGGTAAAATAGTTTTTTTTCATGATCTATCCAGTTATTTATTGGGGTTCCATTCACCTTTGGCAACTGCTGGTATAAAATCATCCAAATCTTTTGGAGGAAATTGTATCGTCTTATCTTGCTCGGCACTCATATAGGCGGTCATAAGCAACTCCGTCACAGCAACACCATCACTAAAATTCTCATCAGGTCGCTTTCCGGCTAAAAAGCATTCTACCATATGGCGATTTTCAGCAGTATAACCATATGCATCAGTTTCACTACTTACTACAGGCATCTCACCTGATTCTGCATTCTGTTTTTCTACAAGGTCCTCGCCTTCCTGCCCTGCAACTTTTCTACTAAAAAAAACCTTTAGATCAGAGTCTAATGTATTGATGAACATTGAATACTCCGGACCAAATAGTTCCATGCTTAATCGTAGACCAGCACCAACAAAACACCATGATGTAGTGGTCTCGACCACCAGCTTATGACCAGCCTCATCCTTATATTCAATAAGTGATCGAGCAAAATCTTCTGCTGGTCGATTCATATAGTCTGTTTTTCCATCACTGTTCTTTTTCAGTACTTCAGCATACTCTGGACGCTGCCATTTTAAACAGGATGCATATGCATTAACACTTAATGGGGTAAGAGTATCTCGAGGTTTACCAGGCTCCGTAAGCATAAAACGTGCCTCTTCAACAGAGTGGCACATCATGTCATTGAGTACACCACCTCCCTGTAACTCACCTTCCCAGAACCAAGGCATATGTGGACCACTATGCTCCTCTGCAGCTCGAGCTAGATATGGACGACCAGTCGTTTTGGCTCCTCTAGCCCATATAATTTCTCTCCCTCTTGTTACAGAAGGTGCGAAGACCTGGTTCTCTAAATAACCATCTAATAATCCGACTTTCTGAGTCAACTCCAGAACCTTTTTTGCTTCCTTAACGTTCCGACCCAATGGTTTTTCACAGGTTACTCCAATCAATTCACCTTTACCCGATTCAATTGCGTTGACTATCTCTTCCATAATCTCAATACGAGTAAAATTTGGTGCACAGATCCAAAGTGCATTGATATTGGTATCCATCACCATATCAGTAACTGTATCAAAGGTTTTAGCGTCACCAACACCGATAGCACGTGCTAAAGATGCAGACTCTTCTGCAGATGGCCTAGTACGGGACATGACACCTATAACATCACAATTTCTGACACCAATTAATGATTGTATATGAAAACGGGTAATAAACCCACCTCCAATAAATCCAATGCCAATTCTTTTATTGTTCATACCAACGTGACCTTATTCTGTCTGTTCATAGAATAAAAAATAAAATGTAGTTGTAGCTACCAAGCCAATGGCTGAAAGTGTATACCAAAAAATGGAATAATCAAATATTACCACATCAGGTCCTGGCAAACGGTAAACCACAGTATATGCATTTTGGAGATAGCCTGATAACCAACCTCCAATAACAGGTCCGCCTCCTAGTATAATAATACCAAATACGGTCTGTGCAGAATGTCTTACGTCCTCTTCTGCAATTTTATCAACATATATATAAGCAGCTGCAAAGAAGAAAGCATAACAGAATCCGTGAAATGCTTGACTCAAAACCATTACCCATACTGGCAATAATTCTGTTCCAAAAATAGCATATCTTAAACAATATGCACTTATTCCAATAGTAATGACCTGTTTAAAACCAAATCTTTTCAAAAAGTAACCCAAGTATGCCATTGTAATGATCTCAGCAAATTGACCAATGGTCATTGCTGGACCTATTTGGCTATCTGGAATACCAATGCTAGAAAGGAAAGGCCCAGTTTGTAAAAAGTATATCTGGTGAATAATGCTAACGGCAAGACTGGCTATGACCAAAATTGTAAATGAAGAATATTGAAAAAGTTCAAAAGCTTTTTTAAATGCTAGTTTTTCTACTGCATCACTCTTTGGTGGTGTATTTGGCAGGAGAAAACAAAAAACACCGTAACACAATGAAATGATACCCGAGAATTTCAAGGCATCTGCCAATCGGCTGGTAACATCCGGTACTTCAGTCCCTACTATGAATGGTGGCATAGATTGGAATTGAAGATCGGTCTGTAACCAGATCATCGGGAAAGCCCAACTGGCCACGATCCAGCCAATGGTACCCCAGACACGTACCTTTGGGAAATCATTTTCCTGATCATTGATATGTGCAAATGTTATTGAATTAGAAAGAGCAAGTGTTGGCATATATAGCACGCTATAAAGTATAGATAGGACTAACCAAGACTGGTAATCTGTCTGCGTAGCAGTATACCATTTTACAATGCCACCTGTTGATACCAGAAAGGCTAGGATACGTTCTGTACTGAAATATCTATCAGCGATCTGTCCAGCTATAAATGGTGCTGCGATCGCGCCTACTGACCCAGCAAGACCAAGGATCATACCGATCTGAGATCCTGAGAACCCCAGACCACCATCAGAAATACTTGCGGAAAGATATCTTGCTGTCACTGGTAACCAGGCTCCCCATAGAGCATACTGGAGGAACATCATCGTACCTAGTCGAGTGTTATTATTCATAAGCTAGCGGAAATTTTTAAGTTATATCAGCCTGCGTTTGATAGGATCCCATTCTACCCTGCGACCTGTAAGATAAGACTCTGTAGCCATTGCACAGGTCACTGCTTCTTCAAAAGCAATCTCTGAATTACACTTTGGCTGACCTCCACTTCTGATCGCATCAAGCCAATCTTTTACATGCAAATGACTGGGATCTACGCGTTTGCCATCACGATAGGAATAAAGAAGACCTTTATTAGCAAAATACTGTGAAGTAGCAGAGGTAACACCATCGATCTGTTTAGAACCAGGAGAGTAGTTATAGATCGGGTATTTTGTATTGATGATACCCTCTTCTATCTTTTCTCTGTATTTGGTTGATTCACGATCCGCTATGACCCTAAATCCACCTACACTACCTGCATTGGACTGACCTCCTAAGATCATTGTTGCATCATGACCCATAATACGGTTTCCTCTTGAATTATTACTCGAAAGAGTAGCACTATAGAGAACTGTCATATCTATATCTGGGTATTCAAGGGTCACGTGCCATACATCAGGAACGTCACGGCCATCCTTATAAAAATATATGCCACCAGAAGATGATGCGTACTTTGGTATTCCCATTCCCATGATCTGGTTCAACGCATCATAATCATGAGAAAATAGATCTCCAGATAGTCCAGTTCCATAATCATACCAGCACCTCCATCGGAAAAAACGTTTTAATGCTTCTTCACCAAATGGTATTTTATTGGGTGAAGGTTCTTGGAATGTATCCCAATCAAGAGTCTTTCGATTTGCTTTTTCATGGATATTCCATACCCATGCTCCCCAAGGAGAATTCCTATTAGTGGTCAATTCTACCAGATTCACAGGACCCAATAGGCCTTGATCAATGATCTGTTTTGCCTTATCATTAGCTTCAACCTGTCTATTTTGGTGCCCAAGTTGGAGAACCATCCCTGTTTCTTTTATCGTATCATAAACATCCAGAGCTTCTTGGAATGTGCGGGTCAGGCCTTTTTCACAATAGACATGTTTACCCGCCTTGGCTGCATCAATAGTTATCCTTGAATGCCAATGATCAGGGGTTGCTACGATAACAGCATCAATATCATCTCTAGCAAGCATTTCAGTATAGTGCCTATAACGTGTAGCTGATGCTTTTGGTTTACCACCTGGACGAGCATCATTCTTGGATGCATCAATAGCTAGCTCAGCATTAAAATCAAATAGATCACATACTCCAACTAATGAACAATTAAGATCTTCCTGACTCATAAAAGTTGCATAGGCTTTATGGAGTTTGTTTTCCTTGGATTGCTTATAAGCCCAATCGGTCCAACCTTTGGTTGCAAAGCCTGCACTACGGACCAAATGTGAACCTCTCCCACCATAACCAATAATACCGATATTTAAATGCTTACTGCTGGATAATCCACTTATAATAGCTGGTGAACTCTTTTCCTGTACCAGATCAGTTAATAGGTTTTTTCGCTTCAGTGCATCTCTACGAAGTTTACTCCATAGGTTTGCAAGAAAAAATCCAAATACAGGTACAGTCGCTAGACCTTTTAAGAATTCTCGACGTTTATTTTCTGTATTATTTTTTGATTCTTCACTCATAAAAAGGTCCTTTTACTTTTCAATGCTTTGATAAGAATCTATCTAGGCCGATCAAATGGCTAGTTGGGAATTGATACAATACATATAATGCAAAGACCTCAATAAGGTTCTTATTAACAATGATGTAGCTTCCTTCTCCAGGTCTTGCATATTCAAGCCCCAGCAAAGGAGGAGCAAACAAATAATAGAGCGAAATTAATACAATTCCACCCACTGCCGCATGACGACTGAATAAACCCAATAATAGACATAGGCCTACTACGGTCAATCCCCACATATTAGTATAATCAGATATGGTCAGAAGAGTAGGATTTGAGACAATGGTCTCTGCTAATCCAGAAAAGATCCACTTTGAGTCTAGAAGATATGCAGCAGAGGACCAATAGGGGTTAATTAACTTTGAAACACCTTCATAAAGAATATGCCAACCAATGAGTACTCTTAGAATCACTAGACCATAGAGTTGGGCATTATTAACAGTTAGAGAAGAACTAATACTATGATTGTTATCTGTCAGTTTCGTGTCCCAATTTTTAAAATGTTAGAATAGAATTAGTATAAAGAATAAGTGTTATGAGAATCATAATCAACTCAACTTTTTTTATTCAATGAGAATAGGGTACGTACAAAGGAACGATCAGAGCAAGATCTAAAACTTTATATAAAGGTATTATCTAATTTTTTATTATTGATGCAATTCGTTCCATGAGTCCATCATCTAAAAGATCTAGGCGATTTAAACTGTCTATATTTTGTTTTAATTGTTCTGGTTTTGATGCACCTAATATTACTGTGCTCACATTATCATTCTTTAGACACCAACATAAAGCGAGTTGAACAAGTGGTATTCCAATCTCTCCTGCTAGATCATTTAGTTGTTTGACCTGTTCATGTCTCTCTTTAAAGTCAACAGACTCAAACCGATCTTTGATGAATTTATAACTTTCAAGACTAGTACGGGTGCCAGCTGGCATTCCATCGATATATTTTCCTGTAAGAAGACCTGATGAAAGAGGACTCCAAATAGTAGTACCTAGACCTTCATTTTTAAAAAGAGGTAAATACTCTTTTTCCATCTTTTCTTTTTCAAACATATTGTACTCAGGCTGTTCCATAGATGGCGGTGTAAGATTTAATTTTCGAGCTACACTATAAGCTTCTTCGATCTCTGCACATGACCATTCAGAAGTCCCCCAATAACAGATCTTACCTTGCATTACCAAAGTATGCATTGCCCTAACTGTCTCTTCTATTGGTGTTTCAGGATCTGGGCGATGACAAAAATAAAGGTCTAAATAATCAAGGTGTAAACGTTTAAGTGCATTATTACATGCATCAATGACATGCTTGTGGCTTAATCCTTTTTGAGTAGGCCGATCACCTCCCCAAAAAACCTTACTAGAAATAACAAAAGAATCTCTACTCCAACCAAGGTTCTTTATAGCATCTCCCATTATCATCTCCGATCTGCCAGAGGCATAGGCCTCTGCATTATCAAAGAAATTTATCCCTTGATCATAAGCCAACTTCATCATATTGGTCGCTTCATCCAATTTCAATTGGAATGAGAATGTGACCCATGATCCATAGGATAGTTCGCTGACCTTTAATCCTGTTTTTCCAAGTCTTCTGTAATTCATACCATATGTTATCTATAAATAATATTCTCTAAAAACCCATGATCTAGAGAAAAGTAATATTAATTGAAGGGTATCTTATCACCTTTAATTGAACCATCAACATTATACTCCTGGATGGTCTTAGAAAAAAAATCACGATATTGTTTAACCGTACCATTATCATAATAGGTTATCTCGTATAGATTTCTACCTTTAGTATCGTAGTTCCATTCTTCTACTACTGCACCTGTCATACTAAAACGTGACCAAGTTCCAACTTTGATTCCACTTTTGTATTTACCTTCCTCTTCTTTCTTACCATCTGCATACCATTTAGTCCATGATCCATTTAGTGTACCATAGACCTTATTTATTTCCATAAAACCACTTCCATCTTTAACAACAAGATATTCCCTGATCCTTTTACCATTACTATAATCAATGTCTTTTACTTTAATCCCTTTTGAATTCCATTCACGATACGTACCCGCACGCTTACCATCTTCATAAACACAATTGTAATTCTTTTTATCAGAGCGATACCATCCATTCCATTTCCCATTTCTCTTACCATTTTTATAATTACCTTCTTCTGCCTTATTACCATTTGAATACCAACGCGTCCATTTTCCATCCAATACACCATGCTGCTTGTGATATTCGGTCATCCCATCTTCATCCCTTAAAACATGATACTCTGATAATATTGAGCCGAGATCATATTCTATATTCTTTGTAAGTTGTCCTTTATTATCCAATTCAGTATAAAGGCCATCTGGCTTACCATCGATATATTTTCCATAGTATCTTTTCTCACCATTCTTATACCAGCCTGTCCATACTCCACCCTTTTTTCCATATTTATATACACCTTCTTCATCTTTCTTACCATTTGCATACCATTTGATCCATGATCCAGACAACTCACCATTTCTACGATTGATCTCTACATAACCTTCACCTTGATATTCAACAAGATACTCTGATACTGGATTACCCATATCATATTCAATGTCTTTAGTTAAACGGCCATCCTTATTCCATTCAGTATAAAGACCATGCTCTAGATTATTTTGATAGTGTAGAACATATTTTTTCTGGCCATTATCATACCAAGCGGTCCATGGACTTTGTTTTTCTCCATTCTTATATGAACCTGATTCTTTTTTACTTCCATCAGGATACCATGTGGTCCATTCTCCACTCCAAGGTCGACCATTCTTATACACTATCTTAGCACTTTCATTCCCTGTCATAGAAAAATAGGTTGTAAGGCCTTCACGAATACCTTCTTTATAATGGACCTCTTCTTTTAGTATTCCATCTTCATCCCAGAAAAGCCATTTACCATCTTTTACCAGGTTTCCATAATCATCAAAACCTTTTACAGTCCCATCTGTAAGTTTATGTCCTAGAAAATGATAAGTTGTATACTGACCCCTTGGAGTACCTTTATCATAATGTCTTTTTGCTGATATGAGACCATCATTATCCCAGTAGGTCCAAGGTCCGTCTAATCTTCCTCCGCGTATTGCACCATGTGCTTGTGTATATACCATATTAAGACCATCAATAGGTCCTGTCACTAAAAATACACCATCAAGATGCTTGAATGCACCAACATTCTTAAAAGTATCATAGTCGATCTTTTTGCCAAGACGTTTTTTACCATCACGATCCCAGAATGCCCAGTTACCCTTTTCTGTACCATTCTTATTATAATATCCTTCTTCTACTTTACGTCCATTTCTATCCCAATAGGTCCAAAGACCACTGATACCTTCATCAGGTATTGTATCTATAAACTGCGTGGATCTATGCCCTTTCCCATTCATATAACTACCAGCACATAATATCTTTCCATTTTCATAGAAGAACTTCCATCGTCCATACATAAGTCCAAAACGATAGGTCCCATCTACTTTTTTTGAACCATTTGGCCACCACTCATAGTATTTTCCCCAAGCAAGTCCATCAATATAATTTGCCTGTTGAATGATACTTCCTGTTTCCTTTGAGATAGCAAAGGCAACACCAGTAAATGGAACATTTGATTCCTTATAG
The DNA here is from genome assembly GCA_964404235.1 of uncultured bacterium. Classification (GTDB taxonomy): domain Bacteria; phylum Fidelibacterota; class Marinisomatia; order Marinisomatales; family UBA1611; genus CACEUX01. The sequence continues at coordinate 33,031 of CAYOJL010000008.1, forward strand.
AACCACAACCGATCCTTAAAAACAAGATCTGAGACAGGAACTTTTAAGCCTGCACTCAATAAAGAAATAGAAAAAACTATTAATAGGAAATTTTTCTTAAACATGCGTGAATCTAATAATGATGATGCAATTGTCAAACTCTACAAATAAATATGCTAGTCTAAAGAAATACTATCTAATTCACTCTTTAAATTAGAAAGGATTTCCTTATCCTTGAATGGTTGCGAACCAATAAAGGAATCGTTATTCATTCCAGTCATGGCATGTGCTTCCTTCAATTTTTCAGATGCTAAAACTTCATCACCTTTCTTTTTATGGGATAAAGCAATATAGAAAAGATAATTTTTCTTGACCTTAACTTTCTTAAAAGTCCCAAGTGCTTCTTCAGCGTTACCTAGCCAATATTGGCAGATCCCCTCTGGCCCAAATAATAGATCATGCGAGAAAGGGTCAAGCCTTTTAGCACGATCAAGTTCAGACAAGGCCTTTTCAAATTCACTAAAATAAATAAGCATGATGGCATATCTTGAGATAATAAAAACATCACTTGGACATAATTCCCTCGCCTTTTCAAAATGATATTTTGCCATGTCATGATCCCTCTCAAACCATAGCTTCAACGCACCTATTATCCGATGAACCTCTGGCTCTGATGGATCTAATTCCAAGGCCAGTTTGGCTGACTCAATTGCACTTTCAAACATTTTAGGATCAGGATCTTCTTCCCAGTCTGCTAGATTACTAAGGCTACATGCTCTCCATGCATGAGCACGAGCATAAGAAGGTTCTGTCTCGATTGCTTTTTCGAATAGTTGAACTGCACGTTCTGTATTTTCCTTGATAACATTGCCTTTCTTTGCATACTCAAGTCCCTGAAGTACCAGATCATATGAGTCCATATTCTCCGGTCTTTTAGTTTTGATACTATTTAAAGAATCTGCTTCAACGCGACCAACTATCGTTGAAACTATCTCTTCAGCGATCTTATCTTGGACATCAAATACCTCCTCAACCATCAAATCAAAGTTATTAGACCAAATTGATTTTTCATTGTCAGTTGAAACGAGGTTTGCATTGATACGCATTCTTGGGCCAAGCTTTCTAACACTACCATGGATAACGTACCTAACACCAAGTTCTTTTCCGATCTCTTTATATGTTTTTGATTTTTCACGATAAGCAAAACTTGCGTGACTGGATATAACTACAAGTTTATTATATCTAGAAAGCATTGAAAGGAGATCTTCAGAAAAACCTTCACAAAAATATTCCTGTTCCTCATCATTGCTTAGGTTTTTAAAAAACATGACCGCAACCGAACCTGGTTCTGCCTCCTTCACCACAGTCTCGATGGTCTCAGAATCTTGAGTAAAGCGAGGTGTTCCTTTATTATCAAGGACATGAAAGGCCTTTATGGGAAATTCTATGTTCTTCAATTCTAACTCACCAGCATCTTCAAATGAGGCCATTATCTTACGGTTGATCATATCAAACAATGTCTGCGATACGCAGATCCCAGATGGCTTTGCTGCAGCTTCCAAACGCGCAGCAATATTCACGGCATCCCCAAAAAGATTATCATCTGAGACCATGACATCTCCAATATTGATGCCAACTCGAAATGTCATTTGATCTGAATCTGGTTGACCTTGATTCATGGTCTTCATTTTGGATTGAATGGCTATGGCGGCCTCAGATGCTTTTATAGGACTAGAGAATTCAGCAATGACACTATCACCAGCACTACAAAAGATAATAAAACCAATATCATCTATGATCTGATCAATGACACTCCTTCTCTCATTAAGGATATTTAAGGTCTTGACCTCATCTTCTCCCATCATTTTACTGAAGCCTACGACATCCGAGGCAAATATGGTCGTTAGTTTTCTTTCCATTAACTTATTTCAAATAGATCATTTTCTTTGTATCACGAAACTCGTCAGATTCAATGGTATAAAAATACATACCAGCTGAGACCGATTCACCTTTATCATTGGTTGCATCCCAATGAACTGATCTAAAACCGGCTTCTTTTTTAGAAGAGATCAATGTCTTTACTTTCCTTCCCATCAGATCATAAATGACCAGTGTTACAAAACCTTTTTTCGGTAAAGCATATTTAATTGTTGTCTGAGGATTAAAAGGATTTGGGAATGCTCCATTGAGTATGTATTCTGTTGGTAAAGTGCTTCCAATGGTACCTAGTGTTTCAATGTTTATTGAAAAGTTATCTTCCCAATAATCATTTTCACCTGTATAGATATGTACATTGATCAATACAGTAGAATCTGCATTACATTCATTATTCAATGTAGCTACAAAAAAATAACCACCGGAACCAATGGAATCTCCAGGTGCAATATCACCAAGAGAAAAAAGGTCATCTGAAAAATTGTCAATGCAGGACATATTCTCTGGCTCAAATGATACAGATACATCTGATACACTATGAGATAGACTATGATTTTCTACAATAAACTCCATTATAACATTGCCATCAGGATGTGCAGTTGTTTCACCTACCATTGAAACGGTCAAGGGCCCTACACTGGTAAAACTCTGAATATTCTCATAGTATAAGGTGTCATTATCAGCATTATTTATCATTTGAAGATCCACATTGAAATATGACTCAGACCCTGGTACCCAATATGCAGACCATGAACCATTACTTTCCTCTAATTCAACCTCTACCTGTTCACCATTATTCATATCCTCAATATATGCATTGATGATCGGCTGATCAACATCGCCTACAATTTCAGTACTTATCATAACACTGTCTTGCAATGGAGCTACATAAGATGGCTCAACCGCCATATTCATTAGCCCTGACCCAGAAACCTCAAAAATGATAAATGTCATAGCCCCTGTCTCCCCACGATCATCTGTTGCAGACACACCTATAACATCAAGTCCATTAAAATCCATTGGAGCGGTATATTCAAATTTTCTACTCCGTCCGCCATGTAGCTCTATTGTTCCTCCATTATTTGGCTCACTCTCAAGATTGAACCAAAAAGGATCGCCGTCATCTGTAGCTGTAAATTCTCCTGTAACTGTCTCTCCAAGTTCTACGCTGATCTGCTGGAAATCTACACTGGGATCCTGATTGGGTATTTCATCACAAACAAAGTTCTTCACAGCTAAAAGATCACTATTGATATAGATCTCTTCGGTCCAATCCCCAAGTGCATCTTCATCGTCATCCCAGTAACCCCAGGAATACCAGAATGAAGTAGTATAGAATTCAAATCCTTGATACCAATAATAGGTGTTTCCGGGAACCCAGATGAATTCATCAACTAATTCGCCATCACGATAGAACTTTTGCTTTAAAGTGTCAGTATCATAAAGATTTCTGATCCAGCCACCTGACAAAAAGAATTCACCAGGATTTATATGTTTTATATCAGGAAGATTCTCACTAAATATATAATCCATTGCATCTTGACTTCCATTGACCGGATAAGATGTTGTTAAATGGAACAATAATTCGTGTTCATAGGCACTAGTATCACCAATAAAAGGTAACTGTTCATCCCACATAGACGGGCCATCACCACACTGCCCTTCCCAAGGGTCTTTAAAATTTCCACTTGCGCCCTCTACTTCAAAATGTAGATGTGGTCCAGAAGAGATACCAGAACTACCAACAAATCCTAGAGTATCACCAGTTTCTACCGTATCGCCAGTTGCAACTGCCACAGAATTTTTCTTCATATGCCAATACCATGCAGAGGTTCCATCGGAATGTGAAACAATAACACCATTTGCTATAGCGCCATTTTGCCAATATAAATGTCTGTCAAATTCCCCGTCATGGCTATAACTGACAACACCAGGAGCAGCAGCTAAAATAGGTGTATTCATCTCATCCATATAATAGAACCCACATATACCCATATCAGTGCCCTGATGACCATCATATGTTGCATAATTACAATTATAATCTAGTATCCACCCAACATTTGCATTCTGGTCCACATAATTAAAAATATGATGACGAACGCTATCATTTATATTGACCATTCCCCCATTACCAATAGGGTCTTGAAATAAGATCGTATCGCGTACAGACCCATGGTCTACTTCAATTCTATTTTCTCTCACAAAGGATCGTTCTTGCTCAGAAATACATTTTAAATTGATTGATTGCTCTCTCTGATGCGGACCACCGCCAAAGTTAAGATCTCTTGGTTGCCCGATAAGAATGGTTCCTAATAAAATAAAAATCATAATGATCTTATTCATATCTATTCCTTGATTTCACCCGTAGTAGTAAAAGTAATATTTATAACGAATACAATAATTTAATGATATATCTTTGGAATTGACCAATAATAGGTAAAACATATTATCATATTAGATCAGCTGCATTTAGACCGGAAATGATCGCACCTTCTATACTACCATTGGTTACTTGTTCACCAGATATTATTATACCATCTTGAATAATTTTTTGTCTGTCAAAGTGCCCAACTGGTTGTTTAATGGTTGCTTTTGTTATATTCAAAGTCCTAAGAAAATCAAATGATCCCGGTTCCCCGCCATAATAATTTGATAATCGCTTTTGTATATTTTTAATTAGCTCTATATCATTATGATCATATTCTAGAATAGTTATAGATATTAAATGAGAAAGGCCATCAGAGTAAGCACTTGAGATACTAGAAGGGATAGCTATATTGTTTATTAGATCATCTTCTGGGAAGAGGTGTATATAGTCTCCATTTTCAATTTCATTTTCTGTAGCAAAATAGATCGTATTGACCGCATTGTATTCATACTTGATATTTTCAGCCAAAGTACTGCTCTCACCAGTAAGGACTATATTCTCACCTTTAATAATATCTCCATCATCAAATATGATCTTTTTCTCATCTTCTATCTTTATAGCAGTCTTTCCCATCATTACACGTTCACGATCTATTTTACTCATTAATTGTTCAGGTATGGCCTGCATACCCTTTTGTGGTAAGGATGCTAGTCCATTATTAAAATTTGAGAAAACATATTTAAAGAACTTAGATGATGTATCAAGCTTATTTTCTAAAAAGATCCCTGAGAAAAATGGCATAAAAAAATATTTTATGAACTTTTCTGAGAAACCATATTGCTCTAAAAATTCTAAGGTAGATATATCCTCTGCTCCATCATCTTCAATTTTGTAATTAGATAAAGAGTTTTTAAGGGCTAATATCTTAATATTATCTGATACTGTAGTAAGACTTGAGAATATTGTAGAAAACACCTTAGATATATCCCTAAGTGGGTCTGATATGATCTGAAATGAATTCCCATAATGCACAGCCGCACCAGGCTTAAAATATTTTAGATTCAATTCATCTAGATCTAAGAAACTATTAGTGGTAACATAGGCAGAATTATATACTTGAAAACCCAGATCAAATATATAGCCATCCTCATAGATAGATCCAAGCCTTCCACCAATCCTATTAGAACGTTCTATAAGTAAATATTCTCTACCTAATTGTTGGCATTTTAATGCGCAGGCTAATCCAGCTGGACCTGCTCCAAGAATAATAATATCTGAATGGTACACCACAGGGGATGATACACTAAATATTCAATGGTCTTTTAATTTGGATATAAAATGGTCATATTCCTCACCAAGGTGTACATAGCATCTGACCCATGGGTGCATTATGCCATCTGCATCTTTCAAAAACTGCCATACATGGCCGGCTCCCTCAAGGTCATCTGCTAAAAGAATATCGCCTCGACGAATGATAGTTAGATGCTCACTATCCATACTCTCAACATCACAACTTTTAAACTCTAAATAACCATCAAGAGTTATAACTAACTGTCTTCTGGGTGCTGTATGAGCTAGCTTGGGACCTTCACCCTCACTCTGATCAGGAACAGGGGTCACTGCAAATTGCATCTTTATATCTCCAGAATTATCATCAAGTATCTGATTGACAAAGAGACTGGAAAATAAACCAACCGATCCCAGGCCTGATTTTGGTTCAAGAGGTAAAACCATTTTTTTGAATCTAGTATGGTTGCTTTCATCTGTGAACATATGAGTAATAGATAGATCAGAATCCATAATTATTCCTTAGATAACAATTTTTGTATGAATAGTTAAATGAAATCTAACCATCATCCCACAAACTAAAAACTACACGAATGCGGGGTTAGATATTTTAGAAAGGGTAGATTTATTTAAGCAAGAT
>CAYOJL010000008.1:39249-43093 GCA_964404235.1 uncultured bacterium
TCTTTTTCGTGTGCCTAAACTCTCCTGCTTCAATACTATAAAGATATACTCCTGCTGAAACTGTACGACCAATGCTATTAGTAGCATTCCATTGTATAGACTGCATTCCAGCAGTCCTTATCTCATTGACCAGGTTCTTAACTAGTGATCCCTTCATATCGTAAATACTTAAAACAACGTAGGAATCTTGTGGCAGATCGTAGCTAAGAGTTGTTACTGGATTAAAAGGATTAGGGTAATTCTGATATAAGGTTATTTTTTGAGGAATATTTGGTTCCTCATTTGATATAGTCACCATTTCCATGCAGGACTCATCCCTCAATACTCTGAAAAAAAGATCATCAAAATAACTATCATTATCTTGACCAGCATTTCTTGTACCAGTTAATGTGAAACGCACGTCTTTTGTGTTAGGTGGTATTGGTAGCACTACGTCAAATTCGGTCCAACTGCTGTTTAATGTGGTTTGAGTTTCACTAGAACCTGTTTCCGTTCCATTACCATCTATAAAAGTAATGTACATCGCAGGGCGATCACTTCCACCCCAATTGGATAGGAAACCCCCAAACACTGCAGCTGCTCCACTATCATCAATACAATCAGAAAATTCAGAGATATCAATGGTCTGATAGACCTCAGCATAATCACTTTCTGTACAAAGACCTCCTACGCAAAAATAATATTCGCCAGAATGTGGAACGATACCATTACACTCGTACTCTTCTAATGACTCAAATATACCTTCCGCAACGATCCAGTTTGATGTTCCATTCTCAGCCCCTGGATTTAACAATAGGTTTGGTGTATATAGGGATTGAGTCGTTGTAAAAGAACGTGGTTCAGACCATTCACTCCATTGCAGACCCTTATCTCTGTATCTAACACGCCAGCAATATTCCATTTCACCATCCAGACCAGTTATTAGTTCGTTGCTAAGACTATTCCCTTCTTGTGTATTCGTACCATAATACCAATTCTCATGAGATTCGTAAATGTCTGCAACAGGAAACTCAAAATCACCACAATCAGTAGAGATCTGCCATTGTGAGAAACCATGTTCATCATTATCTGGATCGGAAAATTCACTTGCCCATAACCATATGAAATCTGGTGGTACCTCATCACCTAATGGATAGACTGGATCAGGAGTCATAGGAGAATTATTATACATCCGGATCGTGAACTCATCCCTTACTACATTATCTAATGGCTGATAATCATCACCTCTACTGATACGTTTTAAAGTGAATTTTGGATCTGATCCTGCTTCAACATCTAATACAACAAAACCCCACTCATCCTGGGAAACAGAATACTCAGGGTAATCTGCTTGTAGATATTCACCCCAATAATCTATTGCACCTCCTGCTGTGGCAACATTTACCATTGCATGGGTATGGTCAATGGACTGTCCTCTTGAATATCCATGCGTATGACCAAAAAAGTGTATACTGGGTTTACCACAATCACTTGTGAACTGTTCTAATAATTCAACCACATCACCTGTGAAACTGGTCTCTCCAGGAACCCACAACTCTGACCTGTGAGGATGGTGTAACTGTGCAAAAACAAAATCAATATTTGGGTCATTGCAGGAAGAATTCAATACATTCTCTAACCAGTTTAATTGTACTGCTAATTGATAATTCCAGTTTGAATTGAGACCAATAACACGAACATTAGAAAAGTCAGCCCACCACCAATGCTCCTCATAACCAGGGGTCCCATTTTCTGGTAGGTTGAAATATGAAAAATAATATGATGAATTATTTTCATGATTGCCTAGAACTGGATATAAAGGGATATGAGAAAAAAGTGGTTCAGAGGGGCCAAAAAAATGACCACTCCATTCTGTATGATTGATCCCATTATCTACTAGATCACCGGGTATGAGGACCAGATCCAAGGCATCAGTTAATAATAAAGTATCGCTTATATCAAGATATGAGAATATCCCTTGATTGATGATCTCCTGAAATTTATTAAAATTACTATAATCCTTTTGCATATCACTCATAGCTATTACTCTGAGAGATGATTCAAATTCTGATCCTATGGGCGTGACAAAGTCAAATATATCAGATTCCAATTCTCCGGTTACAACTTTATAATAATATCTAGTATTCTGATCCAGATCGGTCAAATGGACATCATGTATATAATAGCTATTAATGCTATTTTCAGCATCACCAGTAGCTGTATATCCAAGGTTAGTGGTTTCACCCCAATGAACTGTAGACTCATCATCAGATGTGGTCTCCCACATGATATGGATCGATGAAGGTGTTACATTCTGTAAATAGGGTTTAACGTTGAAATTTTGAGAATAAACATTACTAAAGAAAATTATTGCTAATGAATAGTGTGAAAATAAATATCTAATGCTAGTAATCATGACGGTCAATCATTAACAAAAATATCTCAGATCTTTAATTGGATCTTTACCCTTTTCAAGCTCCATGCAATAGCGATAATTATAAAAGAATAAAGTATGGATTTTAAAAGTCCTATCAGACCTGTTGTAAAGAATAATGGTAATTGAATCCCTAAAATAGTTCTAAAGCTATTATAGAAATAAGGTATCAGGTAACACATCAATGTTGCAGTACCAGCTATCTTTATTGGCTCATACCAGTTCATCTTTCCTTTAACATCAATGATCCAATGTAAGAGCACATAAAGAAATAATGCAGTTGACATAGAGATCAGTATCCATGTAACTGTTCCACTGATCTTACTGATTATAAAAAATTGTTTAAGATAAAGACCTCCAATAAGTGAGGCTAATCCCATACCAAGAAGTATAGTATATAGATCCTTAATATTATCTCTATCTTTGTATTTCATTAAAACCAACGATGTAATAATACCCCCAAATGTCAGTGCCTGCAGACCTCCACTCCCAGGGATCCAATCTTTGCTTTGCCATGAGAAAATATTATAGCCTATACCACTACTGCTTAGAACATTCAGTCCAAGACAAACACCAAATGCTATTATTGCTCCTGACAGAGAACGTCTAAAAAGAAAATAACTAGATGCTGCTATAAAATAAGACCATCCAATCAGACCAAGGATACCCCACCAATGCGTACTGAAACCCAAAGGATCACCGCTATAACTTTTGCCTTTATAGATCAAAAGCGAACCTATTAGTATCAGCATGCCAATAATAGGTAAACCTTTATAGAGTATATTCTCACCAGAAATAGACTTGGGGTATATATTCCAGATCATAAAAAATGCAGTCGTACACATGATCACGAAATATGGTTTTGAGATCAGAGAACTTTCATGGTTATACATTTCCATATTCATATGGAAAAGTCCCATAATAAGTAGTGCGATCGACCGAAAGATGATATGTTTCCAAACTTCATGATCTGTCTCACCTTTTCTTAAACGATCATCAAAAGAAAATGGTATGGACATCCCCATTACAAAAAGGAACCAGGGAAAGATCAGATCCGAAAATCCAAGATAATCCTCTCCAGAGACTGCATGCTTCAACCACTTAGGAATCGCATTAAGGGTCCAAAAATCATTTACCCATATCATGAGAAACATGGTTACTCCCCTGAATACATCAATCGAGAGAATTCTGTTCATGCTATATCACAAGCAATTAAAAATGACCCTTGAATTTATGTGCTGGATATTTCTTTATATTTTTTTCCATCTTCTGTTTGATCGCACTTGATATATCGATATTATTTCTATTACAAAATACAATAGCATATATCATTATGTCAGCGATCTCATCGATTGCATTTTCTCTCGTCTCCCCTGCTTTCATTACCTCTTTTGCCTCTTCCAATGATAGCCATTGAAATAGTTCCATTAA
>CAYOJL010000009.1:0-3115 GCA_964404235.1 uncultured bacterium
TTGATAATGAATCTTATTTTTTCGTATATAATGACAGCAATGGAGATGTGGCAAAATGGCCTTTTAATGAGCCGCAGTATATTATCTTGAATCTTGCAATTGGTGGAGACTGGGGTGGTATACAAGGAATTGACCCAACTGTTTTCCCTATGAGAATGTTGGTTGATTATGTCAGGGTCTATGAAAGATCTGAAAACTCCAATGATGTGAATATTACTTTCCAGGTCGATATGAAAAATGAAACAGTCAGTGGAACAGGTGTATGGTTATCTGGAGGAAATATAAGTTCCGGAAGTCCTGCAGGATTACAAATGGTTCCCGTTGAGAATACAAACATATGGCAAACGACATTGACCTTGCCGCCTAACTCTAGTTATACATATAAATTTCGCAATGGATATTTTCCAGGGTCTTGGTCAGGTGGATGGGAGGTCATAACCAGTGATTGTGGTGTAGGACAATATAATGATAGAGCCTTAGAAATTGGTGAGGTAGATTCATTATTAACAGCAGTATGTTTTGGAGAGTGTATCGAATGCGAGTAATTACAGGTCCAATTTTATTTTTTAGCCTATTATTCTCCCAGGGTTTTCTGCACGTACAAGATGGGCAGATCGTGGAAGGAGATGGTGAGCCTATACTATTAAGAGGTTTTGGTCTAGGCGGATGGTTAGTTCCAGAAGGATATATGTTGCATAACCAGGCCTGGATAGAAGGTTTTGAATCACCTACAGAGATCGAAGAACATGTAGAGTCATTGATCGGTGCTGAACTGGCTGAAGCATTCTGGGACCTATATAGAGAGAATTATGTTGCCCAAGTTGATATCGATCAGATAGCAGAATGGGGTTTTAATCATATAAGAATACCTTTTCATTATAAACAGTTTTATAATGAATCTGGTTCGGATACACCTATTGGCTACGAGATCATTGATGAATTGATAACCTGGTGTGAACCATATAATATGTATATCATTTTGGATATGCATTGTGCTCCAGGTGCCCAAAATGGGGGACCTATAAGTGATAGTGATGGTACAGCAAGATTATGGCTAGAAGATGAGTACAAGGAACTTACTATACAGATCTGGCAGGAGATCGCCGAATATTATGCTGAGGAGACCTTGATAGGAGGATATGATCTTATCAATGAGCCTGTGCTTCCAAATGGTGTCAGTCTAGAAGAGTTTAGGCAGTTATATATAGATATAACTGATGCAATTAGAGAAGTGGATAATAATCATATTGTCTATATTGAAGGGAATTGGTATGGGACAGATTTTTCAGGACTTACGCCACCTTGGGATGATAATATGTCCTACTCTTTTCACAAATATTGGGGCGAGACCTCTCTTGCGACCATCCAGTCCTATATTAGCATGAGTAATCAATATGACATCCCCCTTTGGATGGGTGAGTCTGGGGAGAATTCTAATCAGTGGTATTATGAGGTTTTCAATCTATTGGAAGAGAATAATATTGGCTGGAATTTCTGGACACATAAGAAAGTAGAAAAGATATCTAGTCCTTTTTCTGCTATTGTCACACCCCAATATCAGACACTTATAAATTATTGGAGTGGCAATGGCTCTCAACCTTCAGCTGCATATTCAGAGGCTGCACTTATTAGTTTTGCCAACAGCTTAAAGCTTGAAAATTGTATTTCTAGGCCCGGGGTAATTGCTTCTCTGATCGATCCTGAATACGGTGAGGTCTCAAAACCTTATTCTGACCATAGTATTCCAGGGATCATACCTGCAGCAGAGTATGATATTGGTGCATGGGGCCTATCATATACAGATAGTGATTATTATAATAATGGCGATGGTAACTACAATGACGGGTGGTCATTCAGAAATGATGGGGTTGATATAGAAGCGAATAGCGAGGATGATGAAATACCCTATACAGTTGGATGGACGGATGCTGGAGAATGGTTAGGATATACTATACAAAATGTGACCCCAGGTACATATGATCTTAAGGTAAGGATAGCTGCACCGTCTTCTGGAGGGATATTCTTTGTTCAACTCAATGGAACTAATCTTGCTGTTATAGATGTTCCTAGTACTGGGGGATGGTATGATTGGCAGAATGTGTTAATTCCGGATGTTGAAGTTTCAAGTGGGGAACAATTTTTAAAGATACAGATCGTTCAAGCAGGTTTTAATATCGCAAGGATAAAATTTGAATCTTTGGCCTCAATCACTGATGAACCAATTATCACAAAAGATTTTCAGCTTGGCAACCCCTATCCAAACCCATTCAATCCAAATGTGAGTTTATCTCTTACTGTGATGGAAAAAGGGGAACATATGGGTTTTATTTATAGTTTAAATGGTAGCCTTTTAAAAGAATTGAATTATGGAATATTAGAGTCGGGGAATTACGACCTCCATTGGGATGGGTCAGATCGATTTGGAGTTGCTGCACATAGTGGTCTATATATATTTAGATTGAAGGGGCAGAAAACGACCCAAAGTAAAAAACTATTATTAGTACGATAGGTCTTAGTTTTTCCTTTTCAAGTATTATAAATATTTGAATTAGTTTAGATTCCATGATTTGATTGCATGCGGGAGTATAAAATAAATAACTTCTGTTAGATTTGAACTAATTATAGCAGACGAAAATCAAATAAGGATGTAAATAGAAAGATGAAAATTAAAATATATTTTCTCACTTTAACCCTCTTAATGGTTACAGGTTGTGAGCTTGGTAATAAAGATAACAGCTCTTTATCAGATGCTGAGCTTATACAAATGATCATTGATGCAGATAAAATAGAAATTGATCTGAATGAGTTACCTCAACAGTCCATAGAATATATAGAAGATGATATTTCATATGATGAGGTAGGATCTCAAGTGGCATCGGGATTAGGATATGAGGTAGAACTTGTAGGTAATGGTTACAGGTCTGGCGATCGTAATGAATTTTACTTCAATCTTGAAGGAAGGAAACTTGACCCCAATGACTGGGGAGATAAGCGTTCTGCGTGGGATAGAGAGCAAAAAGAGGATTGGCAATGTTTCGATCTTATATTCCCTATTACCTTTGAAATGCCTGATGGTTCTACTATTACAGTAGAAACAGATGATGAAGAGGGTTGG
>CAYOJL010000009.1:3215-40917 GCA_964404235.1 uncultured bacterium
TGAAATGCCTGATGGTTCTACTATTACAGTAGAAACAGATGATGAAGAGGGTTGGTTAGATATCAAAACATGGTATGATGTTAATCAAGAAACAGATGAAAGACCATCCATCCAATTCCCAGTGGTCATCTTCTTTGATGAAGAATATATGACCATCGATAATGATGAGGAATTAAGAGGAGCATATGCAGAATGTCGCCCTGAAAGAGATCGAGATAGGGAAGGTCGTGATGATGAATGTTTTGGTTTGATCTATCCTGTCAGTTTTACTATGCCTGATGGTTCTACCATTACAGTAGAAACAGATGATGAAGAGGGTTGGAATGAATTAAAAGATTGGTATGATGATAACCCAGGCTACGAAGAGGTCATGCCAGAATTTCAATATCCCGTTGATATCATATATAGAACAGAAGATGGTGATTCAACTGTCACGATAAATAATGAAGAAGAGATGCTTGCTGCCAAAAATGCGTGTCGAGAAGAATGGAATGAAAATGAATATGATGAAGACTGTTTTGAGTTGGTACTTCCAGTAACCTATATCATGCCTGATGGTTCAACGATCACGGTTGCGAGCGAAGAAGGATATATTGAATTAAGAGATTGGTATGAAGAAAATGGAAGTGAAGATGAGGACCAGGAACCTTCATTACAGTACCCTGTAGATATTATATATGAAACGGAAGAGGGTGAACTCACAGTTACAATTAATAGTGACGCAGAGATGGAAAGTGCATATGCAGAATGTTATGGAGATGATGAAGGATCTTAAATATCAATTAAATTTTTATTGATCAACTATAATAAGGTCCTGATCTTTTCAGGGCTTTATTTTTTTGGAGGTAGTAAAAAATGAAACATATAATAAAAATTATTATTCTAATATTTCCTCTTCTATTGATCGCTCAGCGATCTAGCTCTGTCAGAGGCCAATCTCCTGATATGATAGAATGGGTAAAATTAAGAGAAAAAATAGAAAAAGCAGTAGAACGCGGTGATATTACTAGGGAAGATGCGGATAAAACATATTCTCAATATCGATCTAGGATGTCAGGTATTAAACATGTAAGGCAGGATCCAGTTATAGAGAATCATTTTAAAGATCTTGGTGTTGATGACCTCAATGAACTAAAAAATGAAATGCTAGATGAGGGGATACCTGGGCCTCAATTGGATGCAGTACTTGGTGGTATGCTTAGGTTAGTACATGCAGCAAGAACAGATGGTGCTAATTTTAAAATGAATCCTAGAATAGAAGCTTATTTCAAGGACCGTCTTGAGTTAGCAGATCCTCAAATAGATTATCTCATGGATGTTGCAAGAAGGATCGCTGATCTAACATATTAAACTATAATAATGTATAATCTTATCTATCCGATCATTATTATCTTGATGATCTCTATTCTTGGGTGTGAAAATAATATAGCTGAAGATCAGATCAGTGAATCCAAAGACTGTACAAATGTGGAAACTTATTATTCTGAGGAAGTATCACCTATCATGGAACAGAGTTGTACAGGTTGCCATTCCGGGGTCGCGCCATCGGGAGGCCTGGGCTTAGATTCATATTCTTCTGTTCGTAATTCAATGGGTCCTATACTAGATCGAGTAAATCGAGAGGAAGGCACAAGTGGTTTTATGCCCCAAGGTAGCAGCAAATTAACGGGAAATGAGTTGTCCATTCTTCAAACGTTCTTTGAAATGGACTGTGAATGAATAAAAGACTATTCTTTTTCATATTCATAGTACCCTTAATTGCTAAAGATCTATATTATACCAGGTCAGGTACAGTATCTTTCTTTTCATCTACTCCTATTGAAGATATAAAGGCAATAAATGAACAGACCACCTGTGTATTGGACATGGAAACTGGTGATCTCTCATTTCGGATCCCTATCCTTGGTTTTAATTTTAAAAATGGTCTAATGCAGGAACATTTCAATGAAAATTATTTAGAGTCAGATATATATCCTGATGCTGGCTTTAAAGGCAAGATAGATAATTGGGCGCAAGTGGTCCTATCTGAAGAACCGCAGACTGTATCGATCAAAGGTATTATGACCATTCATGGGGTCAGTAAAGAGATAGTGGAGATTGGAAAGATATCAATTAATGATCATAAGGTGAATGGGACAGCTTCCTTTAATATCACTGTAGCAGACTATGATATAAAAATACCAAAGATACTTCGTGAGAATATTGCAAAAATAGTGGATGTAGATGTTAAACTTGGTTTAAAGAAAAAATGATCAGATCAATCATTATATTTGTAAGTATTTCAATGTTTTTATACTCTCAAGAAGATCTCCTTGGTCTTATAGAGGATGATACCCCTAAAACGATTCCTGTAAAGGCAACATTTAAAGCCACAAGGATCGTAAATGCCCAGTCTATTGAAATGCCCAAACCCAAAATTTTAGAGTTTATGATATTGCATCGTTTTGGATCCATGACCAATGGTGCCTATGATCTTTTTGGTATGGATGAGGCAGTAATTAGATTTGATCTAAAATATGGTTTTAGTGAAAGGGTCTCAATTGGAATAGGTCGCAGTAGTTTGAATAAGACATATGATATTTTTTCAAAACTAAAAATAATTGAGCAAAGAACAGGCCATAGATCTTTTCCTATATCCTTGGTGCTATTTTCAAAAATGGAAATAGAGACCATCACAAAAGATATGGCCATGAATAATAGATATACTTATGATGCCCAACTTCTTATAGCAAAGAAATTCAATCGTTCCTTTTCATTACAGTTAATGCCAACATTCATTCATAGAAATCTGGTAGAGAACCATAATGATTCCCATGATCTAATTTCACTTGGGATAGGTGGTAGGATGAAGATAACAAGACGTACATCAATTAATTTTGATACATTCTTTCCAATAGGAAAAAGGGTAGAAACATATAGGCAGGGTTGGGGAATTGGATACGATATAGAAACTGGAGGCCATGTTTTTCAATTAATGCTCACAAATGCACGGGGATCATTTGAAAGTGAATATATTGAGAGTGCCAAAGGTAGAATTGAAGATCTAGATCTTTATCTTGGATTTAATATAGCAAGGGTATTTTACTTGTAATTGATCGATTTCCCTCTAACTGATAGGAATTATTAAATTATATGATGTCTGATCTTATGGAATTAAAAAAATGTTAGATCTTATTCTTGATCATATGCTTCTTTTAGTAAAAGAAATGTGGGGTCTTTGTGTGGAGATGGCACCCTATCTACTACTGGGGATGCTGGTCTCTGGACTAATATCTATTTTTATTGATAGTAATTTTATTTTTAAACACATTGGACAAAAGAATGTAGGATCTATATTAAAATCAACAGTTTTTGGGATTCCTTTGCCTCTCTGCTCATGCGGTGTTATACCGGTTGCAGCAACGCTTAGGGAATCAGGTGCATCAAAAGGTTCTACAGTATCCTTTCTTGTGTCTACACCTCAAACAGGTGTGGATAGCATCTTTTTAACCTATGGAATGCTTGGCCCTGTATTTGCATTATTTAGACCTTTAGCTGCTCTTTTTTCAGGGTTGTTCAGTGGCATTGTGATCAACAGTTTTGATGATGATACTCACCATCACCTTTCAGATCCTGGTAATGCTTCAATATCCAAGGAGCCAATGAATAAAAGGATCATATCAGGTATCAAATATGGATTTATATCTTTACCGGCAGATATAGTTGTTCCTCTATTGCAAGGACTCGTTGTTGCAGCAGCAATAGCTATTTTTATCCCCCCCGATTTTATTGCTAAAAACTTTTCTTCAAGTATTTATCTCCAGTACATAATGATGTTAGCTGTATCTTTACCAATATATGTTTGTGCAACAGCATCAATACCTATTGCAGTTGCTCTTATGGCCAAAGGGATCACCCCTGGTGCTGTATTTGTATTTTTGATGGCTGGTCCTGCAACCAATGCTTCATCGATCGCTGTTATTAAAAATATTTTGGGTAAAAAGACCCTTTATCATTATCTAGCTTTGATCGCATTCACAGCAGTTTTATTTGGTATTATCCTTGATAACTTTCTAACGATAACATTGCCTGAAATGTTAAGCCACACTCATCACCATGGAATGGATGGATATGGGTCGATTATATTGTCCTTGATCTTTCTAATGATCTTGGCAAATGCTTATCTTTCTAGGTTCAAAGCAGATGATCATATTTCTTTAGATAAAGAAAATGAAATAGGTAATGATCAAGACAAGATAGCCATTACTGTTGATGGTATGACCTGTAGTCACTGTAAAGAAAGTGTCGAAAGTGCCATATATAGTTTCAAGGGTGTGGTCAGTGCATCTGTGGATCTGTTAACCGGCAAAGTTATAGTGGTGGGGTCAGGTCTTGATGAGACTGCTTTAAAAGAAAAGATCACAACCAAGGGATTCTCAATAAAATAATAAAATTTATTTTGTATGAACTGTTAAAAAACCATACAATATTTTAAAAAATGAAATACCTTAAATATTATATATCACCTATAACAATCATTGCAGCCATCTATACTTGTTCTTTAGGCGCATATTATTCTACTCTTTTTTTCATTGGTTTTTCTTTATTTATTATTCTTGGTGATATGATCATTAAAGAGGATTCAAATGAAGATACATATTCTCGTGTCTATTTATTAGATCTTCCAATGTATATCAATTTGCCACTACTAATGTTACTTATCCTGATCACTGTATTTGCATTAAGTGGTGATCCATCTGATCAGTTTGCCTTAATATTTATGGATTATTTGAATATTGATCTTATGTATATGAGACGATCAATGAATGTATCAGATTCAATCTCTCTTGTAGCGCTCACTGGGCTATTTATAGGAATTATGGGTACAGTCCCGGGACATGAGTTAGTCCATCGTAAAAAAAATAAATTTGATATGTTCATGGGTAATTGGCTTTTAGCATTCTCTTGGGATTGTGCATTTGCAATAGAGCATGTTTATGGTCATCATAAAAATGTAGGTCTTGCACATGACCCCGCAACTGCGAAAAGAGGAGAGAATATATATCTATTCATTCTCCGAGCCATGATCAAGGAACAAAAAGATGCGTGGTCCATAGAACTGAACCAAGCTAAAAGAAGAGAAAAGACTTTTATCAGTATTCGCAATAGGATGATCCTTGGTTATTTTAGAAGTCTAGTTATAACATTTATTGCATATTTTATAGGAGGAATAAGTGGTGCTCTTATATTCCTTTTATGTGCTTTTATTGCTAAATCACTTTTAGAGGTTATTAATTATTCTGAGCATTATGGATTAATAAGAGTATCTGGAGAGATTGTAAACCCTAGACATTCTTGGAATTCAAATAGTACAATGAGTAGCATATACCTATACAATGTAACACGGCACTCTTCTCATCATGAAAAAGCAAACTTGAAATACTGGGAACTTAGATCATATAATGATGCTCCCATGATGCCACAGGGATATCTTACTATGCTATATATGGCTCTATTCTTGCCATATTTTTTTCATAGAATGATGGCAAAAAAACTTATTGAATGGGATAAAAGTTATGCTACAGAAGATGAGCGTATACTTGCAATAGAACAGAATAAGAAAAGTGGTATACCGCTACTTGTAAAGCATACATAATTAATATATTTAAAGGTTTGTTGCAGGCCAGTTCGCTATAATATTCTTTGCCAGCCTTCCAGCTTCAGTCAGATCATCTTCATTCCAGTTCCCAGTTGTACTTGCTCCAGGTACTAGAATAGACCATTCTTCTTCCTTATCATTCACAGCCCAATTACAATGAATGATTTTATTTGTAAAGCACCAGGTCATCCAATCATTTGCTTCTGAGTCCACTAGGCTATAGCCGACCGATCCCCATTCTGTAATAAAGATCGCAATCCCATCATCCAATGCTGCGCTGGCTCGATCTCTTAGCCATTGATGATGAAAAGCTGTGTAAAAATGGAGGGTATATGCGATATTGGGAAACCCCAATATTGGATCATCAGCTGCAAGATCTATTCTTTGTGACCATTCGGGTGTACCCACAACAATCAAATTATCGGGATCGATTTCACGTATTGCTGTTATAACACTTATAGCATATGGTTTGATTGTTTCACTCCAAGAGATGTCCAAAGGTTCATTATATATCTCATAGATCACATTGTCATGACCGCCATAGAGTTCAGCCATCTCCTCAAAAAATATAGTAGCCTCATCTGTATGGTCTTCTGCATGATGCGAGTGCCAGTCAATGATAACATATATTCCTAGATCAATAGCAGCTTCTACAATGATCTTTACTCGATCTTTATTTGCTGTTTTATTATCTAAGTATCCACCAGGGTCTTCAACTC
This sequence comes from uncultured bacterium, assembly GCA_964404235.1. Lineage (GTDB taxonomy): Bacteria > Fidelibacterota > Marinisomatia > Marinisomatales > UBA1611 > CACEUX01. Next base: position 9,573 of record CAYOJL010000009.1, read on the forward strand.
CCATAGCTGCGCGAACAATAGTTGTATTCCAATCCTCTTTGAGCCATGAAACAACTTCAGGTTTATAGTATTTTTCACCACCCCAACCATCGTTACTCCAAAAAAAACTATTCCCTGCTAAAGATACAGGTTCATTATTCTTATCGACGATCTTATTACCATTTACTTCTAGAAGTCCATGGATATCAACTAAAGTAGTATCAGTACTAATATCAATAATTATATCCTGATGATCCTCTTCCACACAAGATAGAATAAGTGAACAAGTAAATAATAGTAATAGATATGTAATGCGAATCATTATGAAGTACGATAACTAGAATTAAAATTTAGTAAATAATATGATAAGTGGCTCGGGCCGGAATCGAACCAGCGACACATGGATTTTCAGTCCACTGCTCTACCAACTGAGCTACCGAGCCACAAATAATATTCTATATATTAGATATATAAAAAAGTGGGGCAAAATTACCCGGTCACTTATCTAAAACAAAAAGATTTGATTGGAAATGAGCCTAAATATATACCGCTTGATTCCTTAGACCATTCCACATAGGTTTCCCGTCATTTTTATCAGGGTTTTTTAACTATGTCTCGACGAAGAAAACTGGTTTTGGCCACGCATAATTCCCATAAACAACAGGAGATGAGTGCACTTTTAAGTCATTTGGGAATTATTATTGTAGGATTGGATGATTTTCCCCAAATTGGAGAGATTGAGGAAACGGGAACCACGCTTCTTGAAAACTCATTAATTAAGGCACGTACCGTGCATAAAATAACTGGTTTACCTGCATTAGCAGATGATACTGGTTTAGAAGTTGATGCTCTGGATGGTGCCCCGGGTGTTTATTCTGCACGCTATGCTGGCAATAATCCCTCGTATGAGGATAATATTAACAAACTATTGTTCGAATTAAAGGGTCTCCAGCTAGATAATCGTAATGCGAGATTTAGAACGGTCATTTCCTTTGTAGATGATAATGAGGAACTCCTTTCAGAAGGTGTCATTGAAGGGGTAATAACATTAGATTCTCGAGGAAGAGACGGATTTGGTTATGATCCTATCTTCCAGCCTGAGTCTTATGATCGTACATTTGCAGAAATGGAACAGGATGAAAAAAACCTGATCAGTCACAGAGCGAGAGCTTTGGAAAAAATGAAAAAGATTTTAGAACCTTATTTTGATAAAGGAGAAGATATAGGATAAATAGATATCAGTTTAATTAAGACTGAACTTGAATCTTAAATCAAAATATAAACGCGCACTAGGCCGAGGATTATTCTATGGTCTCTGTGCGACTTTACCCTTTTCAGGATTATTATCCCAAGAGATAGGTGTGACCAATTCAATAAAGTCACAACAGCTTTTAATACCTGATCATGTACCTTCACATATATTTGTAGTTGACCCTTTTCCACGTACCCCAATTCCATTGACCCAACCATTGGACTCTGTCAATATCTATAAGGGTATTATAAAATATAATTTTGGAATAAAAAGTGTGCGCACTGAATTATCCAGAGATTGGTCAACAATTACGATCTCAGAAACAATCGGTGGTAAGCAATTAAAGATACCATTTACATCGACAGTAGAGTGGTATCTTAAAATGATGCAGCAACAGAAGTGGCATACGAAGTTTTTAGAGATAATGCATGCTAAAACAAAAGATGACTCTCGCAAAGGTAGAGGTCAAATGTTAGAAGTAGTGGGTGTTGATATTGGTCGCTTAGGGAGAGCATCGCTTCAGGTTAGCGGTAATGTAAATATTAATGGTAAAATGGTGTTTCAAGATCAGGAATTGGTTCGTTCAACATTGAATGAGACCCAAAACACTCATCTTGAATTTGACCAAAAACAAAATTTAAATATTCAAGGTAAAATAGGTGACCGGATCACTGTAGCAATGGACCAGGATTCAGAAAGGCAGTTTGAGTGGGAGAATAATATTCGCATATCCTATGAAGGATATGAGGATGATATTATCCAGAAAGTAGAAGCAGGAAATATCTCTCTTTCATTACCTTCAACAAAATATGTGACCTTTTCAGGGAAGAATCAGGGACTCTTTGGTATTAAAGCGATCTCAAAACTTGGCCCGGTAGATATTACCACTATTGCATCGATCGAAAAATCGAAGAAAGAACAGTCTGAGTGGGAAGGAGGCGGACAAAGCAGTACACAGCAGATCAGGGACGTTGACTGGATGAAAAATAGATATTTTTTCATCCATCCATGGTTTAGAAATGGCGTAGATACATTTTCTGTTTCTACTCCATTTTCAATTCCATCTTTTTACCCTTTAAGAAATGGTCTTCATTTTCTCGGAGATGTCGTTGTTAAGAATTTTGAACTATATAAATCGATCAATATCAATGATCCAAGTGCAATGACAGGTATGGCTTATGTTAATCCAAATGACACTACTTTATATACGAGTGAGAACGAAGAAGGAAGTTTCATACGATTAGAGCAAGGTACAAATTATTATGTTAGTCCAGATCTGGGTTTTATTAGGGTCCGTGAACAAGTTTCACAAGATATTCTAGGGTGTACCTTTACTCTCGAACATCGTCAAACAGGAGAGACCTTGATCGAAGTTGGTCAAGGTCCAGATTCCGCTGGGACAAACCTAGCTTTAATGATGTTGAAGCCTCGCAACAGTCATCCAAACCATTCTACTTGGCCGCTCATGTTCAAGAATGTATACTATCTTGGAACATCACAGATCAACCCTGATGGGTTTGACGTTAAAGTGATCAACAAGAACTCAACACCAGTTTCTGATAGAGATAAAGGAAGCAGCTTTCCATATATCACACTCTTTGGCCTTGATAGTTTAGATGAGAATGGGACTCGGAATTATGATGAGATCATTGATAAGGATATGGCAAATATCATGAATATGATGGATGGAGAGCTGATGTTTCCAAGTTTGCATCCATTTGCCAATGGTGATTCATTAGAGGGAGGTCAAACCTCTGAACAATTAAAAGGACAAATAGGTTCAGGTGTCATGTATACATCTTCATCTTCGTCGGAGGTCAATGGCGATCATCAATGGATGATCGAGGCAGCATATACGAACCAAAGCTCAACGATCAATCTTGGTTTTATGCTTATTGAAGGGAGTGAGGAAGTCATACAGAATGGGATTACTCTTAAAAGAGGGTTGGATTATAATATTGACTATTTTACTGGGACCATTGTTCTGCTTGGAGATGCTGCCAATGACCCTAATGCAAAATTAAAGGTCAACTATGACAAACATGAACTGGTCTCTTTTGATAAAAAGACCATATTTGGCACCCGTGCTCAAATGGATCTTGGTAAACCTAATTCTTTCATTGGTGCTACAGCCCTTTATTTTAATCAGTCGATCATTAATGAGAAGGTGGAAGTTGGTTATGAACCGACCCGGAATTTTATTTGGGACCTTAATGGACGTTATGAATGGGAGATGGATGGGGTTACTCGTTTTCTAGATAGATTACCATTGATAGAAGCAGAAAAGATATCCTCTTTTTCCGTGGAGGGTGAAATAGCGCAAGTACTCCCTAACCCTAACTCTATCAGTAATGCTGAGACCGGTGATCCGGATGGTGTTGCATTTATTGATGATTTTGAAGGTAGTAAAAGAACAACCTCACCATCTATCCAACGACGATTTTGGAAAGCTTCATCTGCCCCTCTCCATTATATTCAAGATGATTCAACATTCTTAGACCCCTTTAGTCAAAAAAATAGAGGAAAATTGTATTGGTATAATCCATACATACCAGTTCGAACAAAGGATATTTGGCCAAATCAATCTACCTCATTAAGAGCAGGCAATGAGACCACAGATGTACTGGTGTTACGTTATAAGGCAAGGGAGCATCAATATAATTTGGACTCTGATTCACTTTGGGTTGGAATTACGACCTCATTGTATTCAGGAGATTATGATCAAATACAAAGTAAATTTTTTGAGATCTGGGTAAAGGGTAGTTCAGGAAAGATGCATATTGATCTAGGGAAGATCTCGGAAGATATGGATGGAAATGGGCAACTGAATACCGAAGACATCCCTGCTGCTGGGCTTACCTTAGGTAATGGATTCCTTGAAGATGTTGAGGATACTGGACTGGATGGTTGTTTTGATGAAATAGAGGATGGCTGGGGAAGTTGTTTGGAAAGTGGAACTTATGCTGAATACTATGCACAAGGTGATACAGTTTTAATTAATTCATCTAGCGATGTGGATTCAGAGGATCCAAATGGCGATAATTGGCTTTATGAAGCTGGTAGTTTAGATTATTCAAAGGTAAATGGAACTGAATCTAATGGAACAGGATCCAAAATACAGGAAGGAGGAAAATATCCTGATACTGAAGATCTGGATCGTTCTACTTTCTTGGATAAGACAAATGATTACTTTTCTTCTAGTTTCATGCTGACTGATACGACTTATCTTGCTGGAACAACAGAAAAAGATGGGATGCCAACAGGATGGAAACTTTTCCGGGTGCCACTATCAAATTTTAGGAAAGTTGAAAATATTGAATGGAATGAGATTCGTTATGTACGTATTGCAATAACTGGGTTGGAGCCGGAACATAGAACATTGCAGATTGCAAAAATGGAGATTGTGGGGAATGAATGGCAAGAAATGGGGATCTATTCACCTGACACATCAGCACATGATCAGTACCGATCAACATTTTCAAATTTATCAGATGAAGATGGACCTCAATTTCAGGTGGCTGTGATCAATACTGAGGATAATGCAGATTATATTCCTCCAAAAGGTGTGAAAGGAGAATATGACCGTATCAATGAGATTCAATCAAAAGAACAATCTCTGGTACTAAAGTTCTCTAATTTACCTCCAAAACACACTGGGATTGCTCAGAAAACGCTGTATACATTAAATGATAATCAGAAACGAAGTTTTATGACGTATGATTATATGAAAATGTATGTAAATGGAAATAGCCCTTGGACAAATTTTTCAGATACCGATGTAGAGCTTTTCTTAAAATTTGGTTTAGCAGATGATTATTATGAGATTACTCAACCAATCTTTTCTGGTTGGGATGAAGATGAAAATAGAAACAGTTTCAAGATCGATCTGAATTGGCTCACCGCCCTTAAAATCTCAGATACGACCAAGATAAAGAAATTGAGTGATCAAGATAGGATCTTAGACTCAGCTAATGTAAGACAATATTTTTATACCGATGAAGAAGGACAATTGACAGGTAAAAGGGTCAGAATAGTAGGTAAACCAGCTTTGAATCGTCTTCAGTATTTTTCAGTGGGAGTAAAAAATACGGGTGATGAGACCATCAATGGGGAAATATGGTTAGATGAATTGCGTTTAAGTGGGGTCAAAAAAGAGAAAGGTGTAGCAATGAGGGTACAGTCCAGTTTAAAGCTATCAGATCTTGGCTCTGCAACAGTGGTATATAGCAGGCAAGATGCTGATTATCACCGTTTACAAGAGCGACTTTCAAAGTCAAACAATACTTCTGAGAATTTTAATTTAACTGGTAAGATAGATTTTCATCGATTTTTGCCCAGATCTCTAGGAATCTCAATACCGATCAATGGGTCATTTACTCAAAATCAGAGTCGTCCCAAGTTCTTTTCTGGCGAAGATATACTGGTTGATCCCAATAATACTCCAGATTCAATAATGATCCTTAGTAATACGGTTTCATTGAATACATCCATCAAGAAAACTGGTAAGTCAGATAACAAATTGTTGAAATACACTCTTGATAACATTTCATTGAATTTTAGTGCTTCTCAATCAAGATCTTCTGATGTGACATATAGACAAAAATGGTCGGAGACCTATTCTGGAAAATTTGGATATAATTTATCTTTTGATAGAAATAATTATATCAAACCTCTATCATGGGCTGAAAAACTTCCTTTAATTGGAAATTCAGCCAAGGATTTTAATTTATACTACACGCCTACCTCATTTAAAACCGGAATGAATCTGAGTGAAAAACTTACTTGGAATGAGACCAGAACAGGTGTGAAGAGTCCGGAAACATATAATTTTGGATTGAATCGAAATTTAAATCTAGATCATAAGTTTACTAATACCTTAGCTAGTAAATATGCTTGGAGTGCACAAAGTAAATTAAATGATTACAGGGGATATATATTAACCGCATTAAAAGAGTTAGACCCTGGTACAGTGACCCAGACAACCGAGAGTTTTAATACGACCTATAATCCCACTATGATGAAATGGTTGAAACCAGCTTTTAATTATACTGCTAATTTTCGTTGGTCTGATGATCTCACTAGAGAAGGACAGAATATAAGTACGCAGTTGAGATTTGGTTCCAATTTTACCTTGACGCCTGCTCAACTCATAGAATTTATAATTAAACCTAAATCACAAACTAAGTCTCGTTCTTCGGGAAGATCCGGAAACCAAAGATCAAGGACAAGGAATCGAAATGCACCTGGACCAAAAGCAAAAGATCAGAAAAATGATTCAAAAAAAGGTTTCAATCCTTTAAATACAGTACATAGCCTATTCAAAAAGATCAGTCCAGTTTCTGTTAGTTATACAGAAACATTAAATCGTTCTGCTAATCAGATCATTGGTGATGTTCCTATTGGCTATAGGTTTGGTTGGTTGCCGGAGCATGGCCTAGAACAATCAACTGAAGTAGGCAGTAACCTAGGCTCTTGGGATCATAAACGTGATGGCTCGATTCGAAGTGGTCTTAAACTTTCAAGAGCAATTACAATTAGTACAAATTTTACTCAAAATCTTTCTACCACTAGGAATAGTACGGGTTTAGAGCAAATGTCAATGACCCGTGACTATGTAGCTTATGGAGAATTATTGAATGAAGGCCTGCCTTTTCCTGGTTGGAGTTTTAGGCTCACTGGTCTGGAGAAATGGCCAATCATTAAAAGAATTGCAAAATCTGCTTCAATGGAACATAGTTTTTCAGGTAAGGAAACACGTTCATGGCAGTTTGAGGATGGGGCTCCTGAACAAATGAGCTTTTTTAATTTTGGGGCATTTGCATCGGAGTATAAGGATAATGAGAGGTCCTCTAGAATAAACCAGAATTTTTCCCCACTTATTGGTCTTAATTTGACACTGCAAAAAAATATATCATTAACATTCAGGAATAACATGAGTAGGTCATTAGACGAGAGCCCAACAGGACTTACTATCCAGAACGATAATAGTTATACCTCAACTGGAACATATACTCATAGAGGAGGTATTAATATACCAGTACCTTTTTATGGCACTCTCAATCTGAATAATACCATAAGTTTTACGCTAAATTTCGACTTGAATGAGAGCCGTGAAGAAAGATCTGGAGATAAAGTTAATCTAGAAGTAGGGTCTTTCTCGGAAAGTTGGAAAGCTGGTTTAAGGATGTCATATCAATTTTCAACAAAAGTAAGTGGAGGAATCCGTTATGAATATCGTGAGAGTGATACCAGAACAACAGGTAAAAAGATCGATAGAGATTTCGGGTTTGATGTAAATCTTGCAATATCTGGATAAAATGAAAAACTTAATAACTTTAATATCATTAATAGCACTGTGTTGCGGAACCGGCAACCCCAATTTTGATGAGGACCATGCATTTGAATATCTATTAAAACAATGTGAATTCGGTCCTAGAAATCCTAGTTCTGAAGGATATTATAATTGTCTAAACTTCATGATCAATGAATTAGACCAGACAGCTGATGACCTTATCATCCAGGAATTTTCATACCAAGAAAGAAGAAATAGAACTCGGCACGAACTTCAAAATATAATAGCGCGATATAATCCAGATGCAGAATTTCAAACGGTTATCTCTTGTCATTGGGATACCCGCCCTTGGGCTGATAGTGAACCAAATAGGAAAGATAGAGACCAGCCGATCCTTGGAGCAAATGATGGTGCCTCAGGTGTTGCAGTCTTATTAGAATTGGCAAGGATCTTTGGTGAAAATCCCCCACCTATAGGGGTCAATTTAGTATTTTTTGATGGGGAGGATATGGGTATCCCTGGGGAGAATGAAACTTATTGTCAAGGCTCAAGATTCTTTGCGAAGAACTTACCCATCCCCAAACCAAATGAAGCAATAAACTTAGACATGGTTGCGGATAAACAATTACATCTTCCTGTAGAGAAATATTCTTTAGAGTTTCATCCAAGACTGGTCCGTTATCTATGGAAGCGAGCTGATGATATGGGACTGGATGCTTTTGATATTAGACCTCAAAATGCTATTTATGATGATCATGTTCCTCTATATCAAATAGCAGGCATTCCTTCTATAGATCTGATCGATTTTAAATATCCAAATTCTTATGCAAACTTTTGGCATACAATGGATGATGTTCCTGAAAACTGCAGCGCTGAAAGTCTGGGACAAGTTGGAAAGCTAATGGTAGACTATATATATAACCGAGAAGAGCAGGATTGGTAAAGATCAGATGATAAAAAGAAATAGAATACATATTTTTTTTCTTAGCAAGTTCATCTTTATTGGACTTTTATTTTTCTCGTGCTCTGGATCAGAGGATCAAGAACAAATAAACCCTATCATCGAACCTAGATTTACATTTCATCAAGATCTAAATAAACTATACTTCGCAATTACAGTTGAATCCAAATATGAAGGAAGTTCCTTGGATAGTGTCGTTGCTTATTGGTATGGTACAAGTAAGGAAAATTCTCCTGATATCATTGATCTGCATGATGACGGGACACTTGGAGATATTATATCAAATGATAATATATATGGACGGAAAATATCTAATAATTCGAATCTATTGAATCCTTTGAATGATCATACTGGTAATGTATTTGTGGATTACAATGCAATTTTTGGTGAAGAGATCATTACGATTGAAGATACATTTATGATTGGAAATATTATTCCAAGGATAGAATCTGTTAGTGCTCCAGATACTATTATCCGTTCATCTGATGCGACAGTAAGTCTTTATTTGATCAGTGCTGAGGTATTTGATGCAGATGGAATAGGAACGATCAAATGGGCTGGGTTTACTTCTTTTCATGTAGAAGGGGACTCATTAATGAATAATGGAAATTATATTTATTTATACGATGATGGAAGTGATGAGATCCTTTATGAGCCGAACATCACTAGTGGTGATTCCATAAGTGGAGACGGGATCTTTTCTTTTAGAATACCGGTCTATGGGACAGGATTTACAGACCCTTCTTTTCAAACTAGGGCGGGAACATTCAATTGGAGATTCTTAACACAAGATCTAGCGAACGAATATAGCCAAATATATGAACATGAAATTGTCATACAATAGAATATTCATTGTTTTGATCCTGACCTCGCAGTTATCTGCGCAGTTTTTTTCACCAGGTCGTTTTTTATTAAACTCAACAGTTCAGGACACATTTTTGTCAGAAGGGCTTTTAAGCAATATTATAGCAGAAGTTAGATTAATGGGTGATTCCCTTACTTGGTTTGGTACAGGACAAGGTCTTGCTCTTCATAATGGCCATTATGTATATAATCATCATTACACTACTGATTCTTTATCTGATGGGCAGACCACGAACCTAGTTCCTTATGGAGGTATTCCTGCCATTACTGTTATGGGTGACACGATGGCTGTAGCATATTCTGGTGATAATGGTTCTATTCAGGTAGGATATGGTATCACGTTGGCCTATGACGCACAAATGGTCAATGATAGTTCTGGAATATCTTGGACTTATTTACGACAGCCTATAGATCTAGATTCAGACACTTTACCGCCTTTTGGCGAAGGATTCTATAGAGCTCTCCCAGTTACAGTACCAGAGGCAAATGTTACTTATGATGCGTGTCTGTATGGTGATTATTTATGGACAGCAAGCTGGGCAGGTGGGCTAAGGCGTTATGATCTCAATAGTAAAAACTGGGAGAATGTACCCATGCCGATGGATGATCAAGATTCTTTATCTCTTTGTGCTGGCTTTGATGAGGTGGATGACCTTGGCCGTTCTATCTTACCAGGTTATTATCTCAATCCAAGAGATCCTGCAGATGGTGGTAATCATAATCATAAAGCATTTTCTGTTTTGGTTCACGGAGATACAGTATGGGCTGGTACTGCAAATGGTATTAATCGAGGTGTCATGATCAATGAATGGGTTGAAGACCCACCGGGTAATTTTCAATTATTAAATTGTATAGAGTGGGTTCATTATTCTTATCCACAAAATAATCTATCCGGTAATTTTGTAGTTGGACTTGCTAGACAAGTATGGAATGGCCAAACAACTATTTGGGCAGCAACAATGAATGCTGATACGCCAGGTGAAGTAAGAGGCTTAAGTTACACTAGAGATGGTGGTCTCACTTGGAAGGCTACACTATTAGGTGAACGTATCTATAATATTACCGCTAAGGATTCATTGGTTCTTGCAGCAAGTCAATCGGGTTTATGGAAAAGTTTTGATGGCCAGAATTGGGCAGCTTACGACCCTGCAGTAGATACAACATTCATGTCTCAAAGTCAGATATTGACAGATGTAGTTTATACATCAGCTTTAGATGAGCGTGACAGCATACCAAAGCTATGGATCGGGACATCCAATGGTGCTGCTCTTTCATCTGACCTCCATGGTACAAGCTGGACTATTTTCCAGACCGAATATGATTCTTCTGAATTCTACGCATATCCCAACCCTTTTTCACCCTTGAATCATAATCAGCTTGCAGGAGAAGGCTATGTAAGATTTCATACGGGTAATATTGTCAATACGCAGATCGAGTTGGACATCTATAATTTTGCGATGGAAAAGGTCTATCAGCATAACTATGATCTTAATATATATAATGGTGCAATGAAATGGAATGGGCGTGATATGAATGGAAGCCTAGTTGATAATGGTGTTTATTTCATAAGAATAAAATATGCTCCCTCTGTAAATAAAAGTCCCCAATATTTTTGGGATAAACTGATCGTGGTCAAATAATGAGAAAGGTAATACCAATTTTCATTCTGTTCTCATTCATTTTCAGCCAAGATTGGGGAGGACAGTCAGGTGGTTTTTTAAGAATAGGAATGACCGCTAAAGCCGTAGCGATGGGTGGGGGATTTACTGCAGAGTTGGACCAAAGTTTTCCTGTTTTCCATAACCCTGCTTGGTCTGCCTTTTTAGTCAAACGTCATTTTGGAAGTTCCTATACAAATTTGACCCTAGACCGTCGTCTCGCTGCTACAAGTTTTGCGATGGCATTACCACCGACAGCTGGAATTGGCTTGGCTTGGGTCTATGGGGGAGTAAATAATATTCAAGGACGTTACAGTACAGGGATGAAGTCCTCAAAAATGCAAACAGGAGAGAATGCATTGATGATAACTTTTGCACAAAGATTGGTACCTTGGCTTTCTATCGGTGCAAACTTTAAAGTCTTACGATATGATCTTCCCATTACAGAATCAGATCAAGTATCCGGTTCTGGGATCGGTTTTGATATTGGATTATTGATCAAAACAGGTAAATACAATACCTTTGGTATCATGGTACAGGATCTTAGTTCCAATTATCAATGGGACACAAATGAACTCTATACTCAAGGCGGGCCATATAAAGAAGAATTTCCTACTATATATCGTGTAGGCTCTAGGTATAATAACAAAGGGCTCATTATTGTGGGAGATCTGGGTTTGATCACTGATCATGATACATATTCTGGGGTCCTTCCAAGGATCGGAGTAGAATATGGTTTTTTAGATCAATATTTTTTTAGAGGAGGATATGGAAATGGAAGAATGGCATTTGGAGTAGGATATGAATATGGTTTATTCAAACCTCGCGATTCACATATAGATTATGCTTTTTCTTTGGATTGGGTATCTCAGACAGCCCATACGATCTCCTATGCGTTCAATTTTTAGTTTACTGATCATTTTATCAGTTCCTATTACTGGCATGGGAACCCAGTTTTTGGTATTACCATCTTCAGCAGAAGAATTGAGCATGGGTAGTCATGCTACATTACCTGCGCTTTTCCCAATTAACCCTGCATTATTCTCAGCACCAAAAAAATATCCTCATTTTTCTATTAATAGAGGATCTTGGCTCGGTGATGTGACATTAACTCATATAGGATATAATCAAGCATGGGATAACAAAACAACTCATTTTGGAATAAAATATTCAGGTTTAACGGACATTGAATTCAGAGAAAATATTCCTCAAGATAATGCCTTCTCAAGTTTTAGTGCTTATGGGCTTGCTATGGATGCTGGAATATCGATCGATCGAGAAGATCAAAAATTTGGGTTTTCAATTTCTTATATAGATTTAGGATTATATACAGAAAGGACTAGTGGTTTTGGATTGAACCTGGGATATGCTTTAGATCTAAAAAATGGAATTAATATAGGACTGGCAGTTCAAAATATTGGTAGGATGAAGACATTGTCTTCCAAAGCTCCATCACTCCCAATGAGGCTCTCAACAGGAGCCTCAAAATTGATTCGATCAGATAGGTTTGTTAATAATATCTTTGGGTCTGTTGAATGGAATTCAGTTGTAGCAGCATCAAAGATATATTTAGGGAATCGTTTCAGTTGGAACCGATTGGATATACTTGCTGGTTATTCAACGTCAAAGGAAGTAGTTGAATCATCCATTGGTATTGGATTGAATTTGAATCGCTATCATATCAGCTATGGAGTGCGGATAGGATCACAAGATCTAGGGATACCAAAAGTACTTTCTGTTAGGCTTTTATTACCATGAAGAAAATTGATTTAAGAACACCGATCATATATGTACTTATTTTTATCATTGTAGTGTTATTGATAGTATTAAAACAACAGGATGATCAAAATAAAGAACTGGCTTTAAAAGAAAAAATTGAAAAGGTAGAAACAAAAAAAGAGGAAAGGCCGCGTAAGGTATTTCCTGAAGTTCCACCTCCTGACCTAAAAGGTAAGATTGGAATAATCATAGATGATTTTGGCTATCGCAATGATGAGATATCTGATGGCTTTTTAAACTTGGCAGCACGTTTGACCTATGCTATTATACCAGGCCACGAGCATAGTACTTCATTTGGTGAAAAGGCAGTTACTGCAGGATATGAGGTCATAGTTCATATGCCTATGGAAAATACTGGAAAGACCTATGGAGAGGAAGAATTCGTATTAATGACATATATGGATAATGAAACCATAGAGAGAAGAGTAAAGAATGCCTTTAACCAGATTCCAACAGCAATTGGATTAAATAATCATCAAGGTTCTAAGGCTTCTGCAGATCAACATGTGATGTCAAATATTGCAAGGGTTTTAAAAGAAAAAAAATTATTTTTTATTGATAGTAGGACCACAGGAGAAACGATTGCTGAAACCACTATGGAGGTATTTGGAGTTCCAACTGCTAGAAGAAATGTATTTTTGGATAATGAAGATGATGAGGAAAAGATATTAAAACAGCTTATGGAGCTTGCAGAGAGAGCTGAAAGATCAGGTTCTGCCATTGGGATTGGTCATGTAAAACTGAAAACTTTAAATGTATTAGAAGAGGAAATCCCAAGATTGCAGGCAAAGGGGTTTGTCTTTGAATTTGTTTCCAAAATGTTACACTAATTTATATGCCTATTGGATGTAGAGTAACTAGAGGTGATCTCACTGAAAGTATACATGTTGCTTATGCTGTTGCTGTTGCTGGGGATGGCCAAGTCATCTTTAGCACTGGTGACCCACACTATTTGACCTGCATTCGGTCTTCATTAAAACCATTTCAAGCTGCCGCATCTGTAAAAGCAGGAGCTGTTAATGCAGCAAGGTTCAATGATCAAGAATTAGCATTAATGTGCGCTTCTCATAAGGGTGAAGATATGCATACAAGAACCGCTGAGAATATGCTTTCTAAATTAGGTCTAACAGTTGATGATTTGGAATGTGGTTCCCACTATCCTTCTGATACCAATACCCGTCATAGAATGATCAGAGAAAATCAAGATATTAAGCCACTTCATAATAATTGTAGTGGTAAGCATGCAGGAATGCTTGCACTTGCAAAGCATTTATCCGATGATATTTCTCTTTATATCCAAAAAGAACACTCTGTACAAAAAACTATACTAGAATATATTAAGGACATTTCAGGTTTAGAGGATATCCCCACGGAAATTGACGGCTGTTCTGCACCTACTCCATTTATGACATTACAAACCATTGCAAGCTTGTTTCAAGTATTGGCTGCAGATGTGCGACCTGAACTTACAAGAGTATTCAATGCCATGTCCTCATTTCCAGAGATGATTGGTGGTACAGACCATTTTGATTCATTATTCATTGAATCTTTAAATAATAGAGGTATAACTAAAGTAGGAGGCGAATCCATACGAGGTATCTCCTTAAAAACAGAAGAACATGGCCCAATAGGTCTTGCAATTAAGGTCCTAGACGGAAATTTTAGAGCATTACAAATTGCGACTATGAAATTATTAGAACATATGGAACTGTTAGATGAACAAGAGTTAAATAGGTTGGATAAATTCAAAAGTAAAATATTAACCAATCATAATGATATTAAGATAGGGCGCATTGAAGCATATATAGATTTTTAATGAGATATTTTCTTTTCCTTCTTCTTTATTGTTCTATCCATGCATCCACTGCACGTGTTATGACATACAATCTTTTGAATTTTTCTGATGAGAATGAACGTGAAGATGATTTTATTGAAATTATTGAATTCATACAGCCAGATATCATTATTGCGCAGGAAGTTAATGGACAAGCAGGATTCTCAAATTTCAAATCAGATGTATTAGATATAATGGAACCGAATATTTGGTCTGGAGCAGAGTTTATTAACCAGAGTGCGCAGCAAGATATTGCATTATATTACAAACATGACCATTTTTCTTTTTTGAGTACGAGTGTTATTTATTCTGCACAGTCATCAGGAACAAGAGATGTGATTGAGTGGATCATTGTACATGACCAGTCAAATGTTGAGTTTAGATTATATGGTGTCCATTTAAAAGCTAGCTCGGGAAGTTCTAATGCAGCAGAGCGATTAGAAGAGGCCACAATTCTAAGAGATTATTTAAATGACCTACCCTCAAATAGTTATTTTATTGTTGGTGGAGATTTTAATATTTATTCTAATAGTTCCTCATCAGAGCCCGCCTTTGAAATGTTGACGGGGGATAGTGATGATAATGATGGCCGATTATTTGATCCAATAGACCGTATTGGGAACTGGCATAATAATAGTTACTATGCTGATGTGCATACTCAATCCACTAGGACCACCCAATTTGGTGGGGGTGCAAATGGGGGGATGGACGATCGGTTTGACTGGTTATTTGTATCACAAGCCATACTAAATGATTCCTCTGATATGTATTACATAGAAGATACTTATTGGGCTGTAGGGAATGATGGCAATCATTTCAATGACGCGATCAATGATGGAAATAATACTTCTGTAAGTGATGAGATTGCTGATGCATTGCATGATGCTTCAGATCATCTACCAGTATATATGGACCTATGGTTTGATGACCTAATATATTCTGATCAAGCAATTGTTATTACTGAGGTCATGGTTAATCCAGCCGCAGTTTCTGATTCCTATGGAGAATGGTTTGAGATAACCAACACTTCTGATTCAACTATTGATATTCAAGGTTGGAGAATAAAGGATTCAGGACAAGATGAACATAGTATCATTTCTGATGAGCAGGTAATATCAATATCGCCAGGAGAATATTTTGTATTTGCACGTAATGGAGACCCAACCCTTAATGGAGGGCTTAGTGTGGGTTATCAGTATGAGAACTTTTCTTTTTCCAATAGTGAAGATGAGATCATTTTATTAGATACTTTAGGTGCCATTGTTGATGAGATACACTATACTAATGCTTGGCCATTCTCAAGTGGCTCATCTATGGAAATTCATGATCCATCCATTGATAATAACTTGAGTGATAGCTGGTTTGTATCTACTCTGAGTTATGGCGATGGGGACCATGGTTCTCCTGGGATATCATATGATGGATCATTAGAGATAGATCAAGATGGTCTAATCCCTATGTCTTTTATTCTTGGATTACCATATCCAAATCCATTTAACCCTATAATTCAAGTCCCAGTACATATAAAGATTGGTGGGTTAATCCTTTTTGAGGTCTTTGATATTAATGGAGGCAAGGTCGAAACCTTGAAAGATGCATATATATATCCTGGAGTCCATGAACTCAAATGGGATGCGACTGATCATCCTAGTGGAATATATTTTTTTAAGCTTTCAAGAGATTTATATCATTCAACAGAAAAAGCGGTACTTATAAAATAAAAGTGCGTTCTTCAATTTTCATTTTGATTATCCTATCCAATTTAATTGGTCAACAAAGAACCTTAAATAGGATTCAGGTGGCATCAGATGAGTATGATAAATACACTACAGTAGGCAATCTGGGACTCACAATAACAAATTTCGGAATTCTAGGGAATGGTTGGAACCTTATGGAAGATGGTAGTATTCACCCTTCTTGTCAATATAAACAACAGACCGAAATAGCTCGAGAACAGATAGAACATTTCTCATATGCAGGGCTCTGGGTCGGAGGCATTGTAAATGGAGAAAGAAGAGTATCTACATCTATTGTGGACGGTGTTTTTGAAGCAGGAAATGAAGGGTTTGAATTATTTGCAGAGACCCCTATTCTTATCCAATCATCCATATCATCCACGACCCAAGATTCAATGGCACAGTATTATTCTCCAAGTGCTGTATCTCATCAAGATATGTTTGCAGATTTTAAAGATCATGGGATGTCTACCTCAGATAATATGGGGATACCTAATCATAACACGCTTGGGTTAGAAATACACTTGGAGAGTTATTCTTGGAATTATTCATATGCAGATGCTTTTGTCATATTAAATTATACTTTTAAGAACTCATCATCTGATACTATAAATAATTTATATGCTGGGATATGGGCAGATCCATCTGTAGCTAATTTTAATTATACAGATTATTACACACCGGGGGGTGGTTTTACATGGTATGATAATCTAGATGGCTTTGATGAATCTGAAGATATAGCTGGTTTTAATAGAAATATTGCATATCAGTATGATGCTGATGGGGATGATGGCTGGGCAGAATCGTACCTTGGCATATCTATTTTGGGCGGTTCTATACCCATGAAATATCTTAAGACAAATTATTATCAGTGGGTTTGGACCAATTCCAATAATAGTGATTATCCTGCATATAGTATGCCTATAGATGATAATGAAAGATATGAAAAAATGTCTTCATCTGTTCCAAAAGGAACTGGCCCCGATTATACTTCTGAAGGTTATCCTGCATCTGAAAATAGTTGGCTTTTCCTTATATCAGCTGGCCCAACTGGTTCTATTCCGAATGCGGATACTACATCATGGACTTTAGCACCTGGCGATTCATGTAGTATTGCTTTCACAGTGGTTTGTGGGCTGTGGGCAGACGGTTTCAGTGGAGATTCTCCTGGAAGAAGAAACAACTTATATGTTAATTATGATTGGGCACAGAAAGCATATGATGGAGAAGATAAGAATAGAAATAATATTTTAGATGAAGGTGAAGACACTAATGATAATCTAGAGATAGATCGGTATATTTTGCCTGCACCACCACCTGTCCCAAATATGCATGTAGAGATCGAATCGAAAAAAGTAACATTATATTGGCAAAATAATGCTGAGTCCTTTTTAGATCCGATAAGTCAAGAGGCTGATTTTGAAGGGTATAGAATATATGGAGCTAGAAAAACTGATAATGAATCCCTAGGTGAATTCTCATTGCTACTGGAAACAGATAAAGAGAATGATATAGGATATAATACTGGTTTTTCAATGATAGAGATCAGGAATAATTATGGAGAACCAGATAGTATCAATATCAATAACACATATTATCATTATAAATTTGAGAATTCAGAAATTAAAGATGGATGGTTAAATTATTATGCGATCACAGCCTATGACCGTGGTGATCCTGATGCTAATCTTGAAAGTTTAGAAAGTTCAATTTATTCTAACAGGGTCTATGTTTATCCTGGTGAATCAGCTTCAATTGAAGACGAATGGCCAGATGAGCCCACTGTCTATCCAAATCCATATAGAGGACAGGCTCTATGGGATGGGTATGGTAGCAGGAATAAAATGATATGGTTTCGACATTTACCTGCAGAGGCAGAGATTAGGATATTCTCACTTGCAGGTGATCTAGTTGATATAATTCAACATGATGAGTCATATAAAGGACAGGATATTAATAATATTGATGAACGAAAAAATCCTCTTATGTCAGGAGGTGAGCATGCTTGGGATATGATCACAATGTATGACCAGGCGACAGCATCTGGACTTTACTTGTTTACAGTTGAGGATAAGAATTCAGGAAAGATCAAAGAAGGAAAATTCTTGATCATCAAATAACTAAAGGAGATTATAATGAAAAAAATACTATTGACGGGTATTACGATCGGGACGATCATTGCTCAAGTAGATTACGGAAGTGAGATACAAACTATCTTTAATAATAATTGTACAAACTGTCACGGTAATTCTGGCGGTCTGAACCTCGCATCCTATGATGGTCTAATGTCTGGTGGTAATAGCGGTGATGCTGTTGTCCCAGGTGACCATGCTAATAGTCTACTATGGCAAAAAGTTGAATCAGGTGCAATGCCTCCAGGTAATAATGAAGACCTAACATCTGACCAGATCGATCTGATAGCAACATGGATCGATGAAGGAGCACTGGAAACTCCTTTAGATGTAACAGGTCTATTCTTTAGTGAATATGGAGAAGGTTCATCAAACAATAAATATATGGAGATCTATAATGGTACAGGATCCGAGGTCGACCTAACAGGCCTTGCATTTCCTAATGTTGCGAATGATCCTGCTACTGAAGGTGAGTATGAGTATTGGAATACTTTTCCTGCTGGTGCAGTTGTAGCTCCGGGTGATGTTTATGTTATTGCGCATCCAGAATCAGATGCAACGATCCTTGCCCATGCAGATTATACCTTTACCTATCTTAGTAATGGTAATGACGGTTTTTGTTTAGTTGAAGGAACAGAGGATTCTTATACTATTGTAGATTGTATAGGCGACTGGAATGGCAATCCTGGTGATGGTTGGGATGTGGCGGGTGTTTCAGAAGCGACCATGAATCATACATTGGTTAGACAGGCAACTGTCACAGAAGGTAATGCTGGAGACTGGGATGCTTCAGCAGGTACTAGTCAAGATGATTCCGAATGGATCGTATTAGACCAAGACACTTGGGATTATATTGGTTCTCATCCACATGATATTGCAGTTGACGAACCATCGATAAGTATACTTTCTCCAGAAGATGGTGCTACCTTATTCTCTGATCAAGTAACAATAGAGTTTTCTGTGAGCAACTTTATTGTTGGATCGGCGGGAGATGAAGTCGACGGGCATGTCCATTATACCTTAGATGATAATAACGCCGTGATGTATTATTCCACAGACCCCATATCTTTGACTGATGTAAGTGTTGGAGATCACGTATTTTATATTTGGCTAGTAGATAATAACCATGAATCGTTAGATCCTTTTGTTGGTGACACTTTAAACTTCAATATTTCTGAAGCAGGAGAGATCACTTCAATTTATGACATACAATTTGTATCAGACCCTGACTCTGATGATGCGAGCCCATTAAATGGTGAGGAAGTGACCATACAAGGTATTGTTACTGCTGAATTTTGGGGATCTGACCAATATAGATATATGAATGTACAGGATGAAGAAGGTCCTTGGAATGGTATTGTATGTTTTGAATATGATGGTTGGCATTTATTTCCATGGGTTGATGCTAGTGGCAATGCTCATCCAGGTCCAGGTGAAGGAGATGAGGTAACTCTCACTGGTACAATTGAGGAATATTATAACCTGACAGAGCTTGCTAGTGTAACCTCTGGAATTGTTCATGGAGCATCTGATGATGAGTTGACCCCATCATTTATCTCGATATCTGAGATCGGTGAAGCGTATGAGGGTTGTTTAATAGCAGTTGAAGATGTAGTAGTGACCAACCCTGACCTCGGATATGGAGAGTGGGAATTTAGCGATGGAGAATTGACAGCCAGGTGTGATGACAAGTGGGATTACTTTTACTATCCTGTAGAGGGTCATCAACTTGCAGATATTGAAGGTGTCCTTGACTACAACTATAGTAATTATAAGTTGCAGCCAAGGTTGGCACGAGATGTGGTCGAAGAGGGTGTGACTAGAATCCAGCGTGTCCAACAGGTCCTCTATAGTGACCTCATGAAAGCGGGCGAAGATTCAGAATCAGACATGTCCTACATGCTTCAGGATACTGTCACGCTTGAAGGAATTGTTACAATGCCCACGGGATTGAGTTATGCTGGTTCTGGAGTGAAATTCATCTTTGCTGATGAAAATGGAGGTCCATGGAGTGCAGTTTTATCCTATGATCCAGACAGCTCTGCATTTCCTAGTCTATTTGAAGGTGATCTAATTCAAGCAACAGGTTATGTTTATGAGTACACCACTGGACCAGCAAACATGACCGAATTATTTATTACTGAGCCAATAAATATAATTGATTTTGAACAACCATTACCTGTTGTAGATACGGTCCAAACGGGTGACCTTCGTTGGCCAACAGAAGCAGAGCAATGGGGTAATGTTATGGTGCGTGTTGAAGATGCTATAGTGACTGGTAATGATTTTCAGTATGAGGTATTTGCAGCTGATGATGGTTCGGGATCGGTCTTGGTTGATGATGATTCAGATAGTGTAGCTGCATATTTTGAATTGTTAGGCCCTCCACCGGTTGGTTCATTAATACAGTCTATGGAAGGATGGCTATATCATCATTATGGTAGCTATGCAGATTCAACCGCATATAAGCTTTGCCCTCTTTATGCAGATGATTTTGAGTTTGGATCAGGACCACCATCTATAACAGGATTATCGCGGGATCCCTGTGCTCCAACAGCCAGCGATAATGAAGTGACCGTTTCCTGTGTGATCATGGATAATTCTACTATTTCTGAAGCGCTAGTGCATTATTCTGTAGATGGAGGAGATTATCTTACTGCAAGTATGACAACAGATGATGATTCAACATTTACTGGATTGATTCCTGTTGCTAATGGCAATACAGTGTATTACTATATTTCTGCTACGGATGATGGAGCAGATCAGTCAGAACCAAAAACAAGTATATATCCGTATGATATCGAGCATGAACAACTTGGATTCCATGTTACCGATGATCTAACGATTGCCATGATCCAAGAGACACCATGGCTAGCTGGGAATAGCCTTTATAATGGTTGTAATGTAACATTATCTGGGATTGTAACTGCAGACACAGCTCAATACAATAGTGGCTATAGTGCATATGCTCTGCAGAATGGATCAGGGCAATGGAATGGAATGATATTTGATACGGATGAAATAGTTCAAATATCTAGAGGCGATGATGTTTCCGTAACAGGATTGATCACTGAATCTGCAATCGGAGATGAATTTGGATATCAATTAGATGGTAATACACGCTTGGTTCATGCAGATGTGACCGTTAATTCTTCTGGGAATGATACTCCTGCACCACTGGTTGCAAGTTGTGAAGACCTAACTCAAACGGCAGAAGAAGTGGAATCTTATGAAGGGGTATTGGTCAAACTTGATAATGTGACCATTTCTTCAGTAAATCAGTATGATTGGTCCATAACCGATGCTTCTGGTTTTGAAGCTCTGATTGATGATGATATGGCTAATATGGAAGCTGATAACTTTATGAGTTCATTAGCAGAGGGACAAGAGTTAGATCATATCATGGGCGTATTCAATTATAGTTATGGAACATATAAGGTCCAGATACGTGATATAGCTGATCTTGGAGAGACAGTTGGTATTGATGATGATGTTCAAGTCAACCCTTATGAATATGCACTCCATGATAATTTTCCGAATCCCTTCAATCCTGCAACACAGATCAGATTCTCAATTGGTGGAAAAGAAAATATAAAGCTGATTATATATGATGTTATGGGAAGACAGGTTAGAACTATTTTGAATGGTGAGGTCTATAACCCAGGGTTTCATGTGGTCAACTGGAATGGTATAGATGATAAAGGGCAAAAAGTACCTACAGGTATGTATATCTATCGTATCAAAGCAGGTGACTTTATTGCTGATAAGAAAATGTTACTCGTAAAATAGCTCAAAAAAAGGGCGGGGTTACCCTCGCCCTTTTTTAATTGATACATTTGAATATTATTCGATTAATTATCTTACTCTTTTTCTTATCCTGTAATAGGTGGGAATATGATGATCTTTCAGATCCAATCGAAGCTAATCTACCGCAAACCTATCTTTCTTTAGTTGCAGTAGACACAATTTATTCTACCATAGACTCTATTGGTAATACGATCTATGCTATTGATGATAACCCAGATACTGGATATGTATGGGATACATTATCCCAAGCATTCACAACTATAACGTCTAGTAGACAGGAACTTCATTGGTGGGGAGAAGATACAGATGGAGACGTTGTAGGTTATCAATACAAATGGAGCAGTGATTCGGCATGGACCTTTACTGATCTGGAGAGTGGTGTCTTTTATGTGCCAATTCGATCAGATTTGGAAGTGTTCTCATTTGAAGTTAAAGCAGTAGATAATGATGGGAATGAAGACCAGACTCCTTCCAGGCTTACTTTTCCAATTAAAAATTCATCACCAGAAATATCATTCCGTTATTTATCAAATCCATTGATTGCTGATATTGGAAGTGATACCAGCTTTACATTTCCTACCCGTACCTTTGTTTGGGATCTTTATGATCAGGATGGGAATGAGACCATTGTGGATGTCTTTTATGCAATAGATGATACCTGTGAGTCTTGTTGGGTCAGATTGGATGGAGATGCAACCAGTATCACTTTGACAGATATAGAACCTGGAAACCATATATTTTATATAAAATGTAAAGATATCGCTAGTGCTGAAAGTAATATCGCAAAATTTCCTAACCTCGAAAATCCTTCTGATGCCCAAGTTTGGATAGTAAAACCAGTTGTTGGTGATATCTTGATTGTTGATGATTATCCTTTGGATAATTCCAATAATGCTCTTTCATGGTATACTGGGATGATGGATACCCTTGTGGGGACAGAAGGATATTCCTATTGGGAGATCGGAGATGAACTCCCCTATTCCTCTGTGGATATAACAGCCAACTTGAATTATTATAAAACTGTTATTTGGTATGCAGCATATAATAATACTGCCTCAGCTAACGATACATATAATAGAGCAGAAGCGAGTTTGGTCAATTTTATTATGGGTGGGTGTAATCTTTTTATAAACCCGATTGATTTTGAGGATACAACCTTTACTTGGTTTCCAATGGACTCCCTCGTGACATTAAATCCTAATGGCAGATTATATACAGGTAAGATGATTGAAAGTCCTATCGATTCTACCTTAGACCTTTCTGTGTCTCATCTTATTGCCGTAAAGGTCAAAGGTTTCTGGCCCGATGAATCTGAATTTGAAACAATAACAGAAGTATATCATATGGCAGATCCTGATGATAGCGATAATTGGATAGGTAATCCCACAGTATGTAGTATGGGTCAATATAGGGTCTCACCTACACAGCTATCTGGAAAAGTGGTGATCATGACCTTGCCTTTACATGATGGTTACCGTCCAAAGCTCCAAGGGAATGGTTCCGTAATAAAATTATTTCAATATCTTTTCAATAATGAATTTTAAGACCATACATATCCTACTATTTTTGTTCTCCTTTGTATTAAAAGCTGAGAATAATGGATCAATAATTGGCATGATTACAGAATCCAATAAGGGTACTGGGCTACCTGGGGTTAATATAATGATCAAAGGGACCTATTATGGTACCTCGTCAGACATTGAAGGAAGATATCGTCTTAATGATATATCTCCGGGTAGCTATGATATAGAAGTATCTATGATAGGATACAAGATCATTTTGAAAACAGGGGTTCTGGTTGAGGCAGGTAAGACCATTACCATTGATTTTAAAATGGAAGAGACCGTATTAAGCTTTGGTGAAGATGTGATTGTAATGGGTAAGAAACCTCTTTTTGATGTTGATGAGACCTCTTCCATTGCCAGGGTAAGAAAGGAAGATATAGAGACAAAAGTTGTATCCAGCGTTGAAGATATACTATCAGAACAAATAGGTGTAACTACACAGGATAATGAGATTCATATAAGAGGCGGGAGGATCGATGAGAGTATCTTTGTAGTAGATGGTTTCTCGGTAAAAGACCCTCTTTCTGGTTATTCTGGTAACCTTTTTGTAAATGCAGATGCAATTGAAGAATTAGAGATCGTTACAGGAGGTTATAATGCAGAATATGGTCAAGCTATGTCAGGAGTTGTTAATATCAAGTTAAAGGAAGGTCGAGATCATTATGAAGGAAGTATGAAGTATGCTAGCGATAGACTAATGCCAGATCACTTTAATACTGATAGGATAGAATTTAATCTTGGTGGACCTGACCTCTTTCTCCAAACCTTGCCAGATATATTTGGAATAGACCTGCCAGGTCGTTTTTCTTTTTTCTTTAATGGATATGGAAAAATGTATGACGGTAATTTACCCGTAGCGTCAAAGTTGTATCCGCATCGTTATTGGAACTCATCCCTGCTTAATGATAATGCCGCTGATAATATTATGTCAAAATTGGCTGGGAGGGAGAATAACGATTGGCACTTACTATATAAAATTACCTGGGAGGTTTCTGCTAAGAAAAAGGCTTCCTTATCATATGATGCATCAATGAATATCAATCAGGGCTATTTCATGCCCAGAGCTTTTGCGTCAACCTATTTCCCTTATCGATATATGAATATTCTTGATAATTATAATACGATCACTAGAGATACTCGTCTCATTAATATGAACTGGACCCACACTCTTTCAACTAGATCATTCTATCAAATAACAGTTGGCAGATTTACAACCATGGAGCATAGTGCTGTGCAAGATCTTCATTGGGCCGATTATCAACAACGATTAGATCTGGAACCGATCAATTATAATCTTGATAACACAGATCTAGATGGGAATATTCATATTACCTATGGGGATGAGTTCTATGATACTGGTTTTGCACCAGAATGGTATGATCTCAGTAGTGAAAATACTCGTATGGATATGGATTGGACCATCCACACTAGATCAGGGCATAAGCTAAAAACAGGATTTGAGCATACTATAACAGATATACAGGTCCTGGATATAGATGAACCTTGGAGTGGTTCATCAGGGTTTGGTGCAAACTATGACCACTATAATGCTAAAACTTATTTTGGAGCATTTTATTTACAAGATAGGAT
Source organism: uncultured bacterium (assembly GCA_964404235.1). GTDB lineage: Bacteria > Fidelibacterota > Marinisomatia > Marinisomatales > UBA1611 > CACEUX01. Next base: position 35,022 of record CAYOJL010000009.1, read on the forward strand.
CATTTTTGAGGGAATGACCCTCAATATTGGCTTTCGCAATGATTATTGGATACCAGGAAGGTATGTTGAAGATGCAATTAATGATACATCAAGCATTATTATAACAGACAAAGCACGAGAGATCTTCCAGAGAGAGACTTTTGAGTTTCCTTGGATTGGAGACCCTTATCGAATGAAAGCAAGGCTTAGTCCTCGTTTTGGCATCTCACATCCAATTACTGATAATGATGTACTTTATTTTTATTATGGCCACTTTTCTCAGTTACCTACGTTTCAATATGTATATGCTAAAATAAACTCAAAAGCACAATCTACCTATCAGGTGTTTGGTAATCCCAATTTGAATCCTAAAACAACTGTACAATATGAGTTGGGTGTTAAACATCGTTTTAGTGAAGATCAAGTTCTAGAATTGAAGGCCTACTGGAAAGATATGTTTGATTATGAAACCTCGCAGACTATCAAACCATCTAACCCAAAATATGCACATCTAAGTTTCAATATGTATTTCAATGCAGATTATGCACGTGCCCGTGGTATAGAGGGGATACTAAAAAGTAGGCTTTTAACAAATTGGTATATCGATTTGAATCTTAACTATAGTATTGTTACTGGAAAGAGTTCATCTCCGCTTGACAATCTTCTTGTCCAGGCTGGTCAATTATCTGAAAAACCACTAGGTGAGAGCTACATGAGTTGGGACAGGCCCTTACACTTTTTTACTAATCTTTCTTATTCTCATCCAGATAATTGGGGTATATCTGCAAGGATAGAATATGAATCAGGACGGCGATATACCCGATCTATACAAGACACGATTATTTATGTTGGTGAAAGAGCATATTATGAAGGTCCAAGAGAAGATGATCGACCATACGCATATGTAAGTGAGATACCCACCAAAAATATAGATTTAAAATTTTATAAAACTATAGAGTTAGGGAAAGTCCGATTAAAAACATATTTGGAAATAGAAAACTTGATGGATGAATTAATACCTAGGCGTATCAATCCCTATACGGGTCGTGGGTATGCCCCTGGAGAGATATATGGGTATTATTTGGCTAATAGCCCTGATCCTAACTTGGATCCCTCTCGATACAGGAAACCACGTTCTATGGAAGTAGGACTACAATTGATATTCTAATGAAAAGTATAGTAATCTCAGTATTCCTAATAATTTCATCTGTAAGTGCCCAAAACCTGTTTCCAATTCTAGGAGGTCAAAGAGCAGGTACGTCTGTTTTTACTTTTCTTAATATAGGAGTAAGTGCTAGGGCCGTGGGCATGGGTGAGTCTGTAGTTGCAATGAATCAAGATGCCGCGAGTATTTTCTATAATCCTGCAATTATTGCACAGTTAGAAGATACCGAGATATCCGTTTCGCAGATCAAGTGGCCTGCAGAGATCAACTATGACTATTTTAGTATAACTCACAGATTCTTTGGTCGAAACTATTTAGGCTTTAATGGAGGTATTCTACATATGGCGCCTATGATCGAGACAACCGAATATCATCCAGATGGAACTGGAAATTACTTTCGATTTCAAGACCGATTCTTTGGGATTACATATGGCGCTAAAATGACAGATAGATTCAGCTTTGGTATGACCATTAAACATGTTTCTGAAGATATGGCTGGATATCATATGAGTGCCTTCTTGCTTGATATGGGGACGTTTTATTGGACCGGGTATAGATCTCTACGTTTTTGTGCTTCATTATCTAACTTTGGACAGCAGGTATCACCAGAAGGCTCATATGAAAAAAGAATTTTAGATCAAAATTCAGGTTCTGAGATTAGAGAAATAACAAATTTCGAAAAGTTTTCACCTCCTACTCAATTCAGAGTGGGGGCTGCAATCGACCCTCTAGATTCAAATGGGCAAAAATTAGCCTTTTCTTTACAACTCAATCATCCTGTAGATAACGCAGAATATATTGTGACTGGGTTTGAATATTCTTACATGAAAATATTATTTGTAAGAGCTGGCCATAAATTCAATAAATATGAAGAAGACCTTACTTTTGGTATTGGGTTGATTGTACCAGTTGGCCCTCTATTGATCAGGGCAGACTATGGTTATGCAAATTTTAATCATTTAACTGATCCTCAACGTTTTAGCATAGGTCTTACTTTGAAATGAAGAGGGTTTACTATACTCAGTTCATCCTAATTTTATTTCTTTTTTCATGCATGGATCGTTTTACAATACCTTCTGATATTGAATCACAAGATTCTGGAGAATTTGGAGCAGGTGATACAGTGTTCCTTGAGCTGAAGCCCTTATGGAATAGTAGCTATGGTTTTGATGAACCAGAAGAAATATCAGTTGCTCAAGATGGTCGTATTTTTGTAGCAGACAAGGGAAATAATTCAATAATAGTTCTTGATCAGGATGGAGATAGACCATCAGGATTTGAAAAATTAATATCTCTTGAAGATGAAGAAGCTAATTCCATATCACCAATTGACGTAGATATTGATAAAAAAATGAATGTTTTTTTTATTGATGGTTCACAAAGAATATTTATTTGGAACCAATATTGGAACGAAATGGAAATTGAAAAAATATCATCATCTGGAATTTTCAACCATATAGAGACCAATATGGATACCACTGTTGAAGCTGGAACTGATATTTGGCTTTCGCTATTGAATGACAATGAGTGGACATTAATATCTTCGGAAATGTCAGATAATCCAACCTTGATAGATTCCTTGACAAGACCACATTTATTTTATGATGGCAAAAATGAGATGAATGTTTACTTGGATAATTATTATCAATCCGACTCCAGTCAATTTACGGGCCTTACAGCACCATCAGACCAGGAGAATATGATATTCCTCACTGATAATTATGGTGGTTCTAATAATCAATATCGTATAGTACAGATCAATTTTTATCGTTCTTTGCTTTTAGAATTATCTAGTGGTGATACGGTCTGGGCATTTACTGGTAGATTTGGTGGAACGGTGAAAGGATTTGGGACTGGAGCTGGTACTGTAAATCAACCCTTATCTCTTGATGTGGACTATCAGGGGAATTTATATTATACACAAGCAGGAGATTATTTTCCTATTCATATGATTTCCCCAAACCTTTCAGGTGATTTTGCGATCTATACCTCTGGTTTTCAGCCAGAAGCAGATGATATTATGGATCCTGAGTGGTTCTCATCTCCATTGGATATTGCAGTAGATAATAGTAGAAATATTTATGTAGCTGATGGACAAAATATGGATCTAACTGTTTTTAATTCCTATGGCGGTTTTTTTAAAAAAGCTGGTTATCAACAAGATTCGTTAAATATCATGGAACAGCCAGTTGCAGTATCGGTCGATCAGAGAGGTATTGTTTATGTTTGTGATCGATCAGAGGGTGCAGTATATCGTTTTAAATTATCTAATACTTTAGATGAAGATATAATAATAGAGGATTAATGGATTACACTATTAGAAGATTATTATTAATCAATACGATTTTTATGTTTTTGATCGGGCAACAAAGTAATGATGTTTATTATGTAAGATATTTTGAGAATGACCATAATCTTAGAGCTGATCTTTCTATGCTATCTACATCTCGTAGAGGTAAAGCGCATCTAGCTGTCAGTTATGATGAGTTTGACCATCCAGTCAAGATTGAAAGGGTCTCGGCATCTGGAATAGTTCTAAAGCGTGAAATGTTAAAATATGATCGCAGTGGTAGTTTATTAGAGCGGGGAGAATACACTGAGAATTGGAAATATCTTAGTTTAATAGTATATGGTGAAGATGAGCCTTGGAGTAGAGAATACCGTACATGGCGTTACAAGGTCAATGAGCCGATGACATTTAATGATCAACAAACGCATTTTACTATGGAAGAAGATGGAATACAGATTTCAAAGATAGTATTCCAAACCGTGGATGGACAGAAATATGGACAAATCGAGCTCGATTATGATTATTTAGGAAATCTATATGAAGAAAGATGGAGAGATCTTCCTTCAGCTCGAGTTATACGAAGGTTCAAATATAAATTTGAACATATATATAATTATATAGAACCTCATATGGTTGTTCAGATATGGGAATTTGGTCATGATGGACAGTTGATTTCAAATGTAGCAGTAGATATGGCTCCAGCAGACCAATTGTATAAAACCCCACCTCCGCGTTCTCATAATACCTTGGATGAGGCAGATGTTATTGCGAGAGAGATCAAGGAACGTAGGGTCTTGGTTCCACATGGTGGCATTATTCCACATACAGAGTGGGATGAACTTGTTCTCGTTACTGGCGAGAGACTCTTGATTGATTTTGTAGATGTGTCAGATAATGGTGTTCAGTTTAGAATGGATCAAGAGAAGGATATTCTTACCCTCCCATTACATCGTGTACGTTCTTTGACCTCCCGAATGGGAGATGTAATTTATCCCAAACCAATTCATTTAAAGAGACAGTGAATAAACAAACAATACTACCACTTTTCATTATAAGTATGATATTTGGACAAGATTATCCTCCTCCTACAGACCTCATTACTGTTCCAACTGCAGGGACTTTAGTTCGAGGGAGTTTTTCTATGGATATGAGGATACAGGATGAAGGTGGTATGATTTTGGGTCTTAGTGCAGGCATTACAGATCGATTCCAATTTGGATTATCCTATGGGTCACCAAATTTAATTGGAGATGATAGTCTAACATGGTATCCACGCCCTGAAGCTAAACTTAAATATCTATTGATAGATGAAAAAATGTCATTTCCTGGAATTGCATTTGGAATGAATACTCAAGGGTTGGGGCACTATTATTCTGAAGATAGTCTTCAACGATATGATACTAAAGCACTTGGTGTTTATTTATCAGCCTCAAAGAATTGGCAATCGCCAATTGGAAATATGGGTGTCCACTCGGGCATCAATTATAGTTTTTTAGAGATAACAGACGGTGATGAGGATCCGAATCTATTTTTTGGAGTAGATCTAGAATTAAATCCTGAGTTCTCTATTTTACTGGAATATAATAGCGCTTTAAATGAAAATGATATGACTGCAAAGACCATGTCAATTAGCAAAGGAGGATATCTGAATGCAGCCTTACGCTGGTCATTTGTAGAGTCGCTTTATTTAGAACTTGATCTTAATAATCTCCTTTTTGATGATGAAAAAGTTGAATATTTTAAGCGTGAGATCAAGATAACCTACATCGAATACTTTTAATTTATTTGCAATGAAGGGTCTTAGTGTATTTACTCTTTTTCTTATTTCTTTATTAAATGCTGAAATAACACATTTTGAAAGAGGAGTTTTGCTATATGAACAAAGAGCAAATAAGGCAGTAGGCTTAAAAGCAAATGCAGAATTTATAGATCAGGCGATCAATGAATTTCTAAAAGGGTATAAGGCATCAGGAAGTGAATTGAACTCTGGTATTTATTTACTTCGTTGTTATTATTACAAGGGGAAATTCATTGCAGAGAATGATCAAAAAAAGAAAGAATTTTTCAATCAAGGGAAAGCTTTAGGAGAAAAGCTAATTCAACTTTATCCTGAGTCAGTTGGGGCATATTACTGGTATTTAGTCAATTTAGGTAGTTGGGCAGAGGTCTATGGTATACTATCAGCAGCAAAAGAAGGTGTTGCTAATACCATGAGGGAATATTCAACCAAGATCATTGATATAGATTCCAACTATAGCGATGGCGGCGGGTATTTTATGCTGGGAGCTGTGCATTTAAAGTCTCCTTATATTCCCTTTATATTATCTTGGCCTAGCGATGAAGAAGCACTGAATTATTTATCATTAGCTTATGAAACTGGTGATGCTACACCAAATCAAACTGTTTACCTGGCTCGTGCGTTATATATTAATGATGAAAAACAAAAAGCAATATCTATGCTG
>CAYOJL010000010.1:0-16071 GCA_964404235.1 uncultured bacterium
CGCCTCATCAGTTTCAAATCAAACCATTTTAGGTGGTAATAGTGCTAATAATTCAGGTCATGGTATTGTTATCATTTCAACAAATGCTGCTCAGGGTAATTCAATCCCAGTAGCATTAGATCAAACAGTATACGGTAATGAAGACGATGTTTTCACAATTACTCTCACTGGCACAGATGAAGATGGTGGAATACTAACTTACAATTTAGAATCAAACCCTTCACACGGAACGGCGACTCAAGAATATTCAAGTGCTCTTGATTTTGACGGGTCAAATGATGTTGTGGTTATTCCCGATGCTTCCGCCTTTGATTTTGGCACTGGTCCATTCTCCGTATCAGCATGGTTCAAAAAAGAGGGAGAAGGAAGAGGGGATATAATTAATTTAAAAGGATCTGGTGGCGATTTTGGTTTTCTATTGAATGGAAATGAAACATTTGGGATTTATTTTAATTCATGGGCTGTTACCAATGGATCTCCATTTACGCTTAATGAATGGCATCATGCAGTATTTGTAAGAGATAACAATGGAAATCTAAAAACATATATTGATGGTCAAAGTGATGGGTCTGGGTATCAAAATGCAAACATTTCTTCCAATCAAGGCGACCTTAGAATTGGATCAAATCATAATAATGGAAGTACTACGTTACACCATAATGGTCAGGTAGATGAGGTTGCATTTTGGAGTACAGATCTTACTCCAAGTGAAGTATCTGCTCTATACAATAATGGTTCACCCATAAATGCAGATCAAAGCTCTGGTAGTTATATATCTTCAGAAGATTTAACTGGATATTGGAAATTTGATGAAGGTTCAGGGAACATAGTCTATGATCAAACTTCGAACGGAAATGATGGTACTATAAATGGTGCAAATTGGGTTAGCCAAGGATCTTCAAATACTATAACTTATATTCCTAGTCCAAATTACTATGGGCACGATAATTTTACTTTTTCAGTATCAGATGGAATTGATGTTTCAAATCAAGATGCGACCATTCATATTAATGTATTACCAATTAATGATAATCCTACTATAAATAGCACTCCGATATTGGATGTAGTAGAAGGACATTCCTATGAATATGCAATATCCCTTCATGATATAGATGGCGACCAACTTAGTTTAACAGCACCCACTAAACCAGATTGGTTAGATCTGACAGCTCAATACTCTTATTCATTAGATTTTGATGGTAGCAATGATTACGTTAGTGTTAATAATCATATGATATCTACAAACGAACTTACTTTTGAGACTTGGATATATCCGCATAATGTAAATGGATGGAGAGCTATAAGAAATGAAACAGGCTGGAATGGTGGAGATATTCATTTCCAGATACTGAACAGCAAATTAGAATTCTCATTGCATGGAAATAATCCAACAGACCAATGGTTCGACCATACCTTTGTAACAAATACTTGGACACATATAGCAGTTGTATATGATGGACCAAATAATAGAACACGCTTATATATAAATGGCACATTTTCAGAAGAAGTGAATTATTCATCAACTAGAAATGCAGATCTAGGAAATTTTCAAATTGGTAACTGGGCAAATTCGCGTCCATTCGATGGGTTAATAACTGATTTTAGAATTTGGAATGGAATCAGAACAGAATCTGAAATACAAGAGAATATGAACTCTCAACTTATTGGCACGGAAGATGGATTGGTCGCCTATTATACCTTTGGAGATGGCAATGGAAATATCCTTACTGATCAAACATCGAATAATTATAATGGATCCATAGCTGGCGCCCTATGGACCAACGAATCAGCTTTTCCAACTTCAACAGTATTACATGGCACACCAGGTTCATCTGATGGTGGACTACATAATGTTACAATCAATGTTGATGATGGAAATGGAGGTGTTGTTTCTCAAAATTATAGCATTGCTGTTGCAGTAACACATTTAGATATTACAGGAGAATCAGGTTTCCGTATTTTATCAAGCCCAGTATCAGGTGCAATTTTCGGTGATCTATTAGAAGAATTATGGATCCAAGGATCAGATGGTTCAGATCATGAAGGTGCAGACCCTAATCTTTGGACATATGATGATGGTTGGGTTCCAGTGGCTGATCTTTATAATGATGAGTTGCAAGCAGGACAAGGCTTTGTGGTATATGTATTTGCAGATACTGATTTTGATGGAGATGACGATCTTCCAGTAACTCTTAGCATTGATGGTACGATAAATGAAACAGGTGTTAGTGTGGCCGCAAATCCAACTAAATGGAATCTCGTCGGAAATCCATATGGACTTCACGTTAATATTAACCAAATGCTTTCAGATAATAGTTCAAAGTTTCATTCTACGGTTTATAGACTAGATGATAGTAATCCTGGTTATAGAACTCACAATGGTACAATTGGAGATATTGATCAAGGCCTTATAAAACCTTTTGATGGATTTTGGGTTCAGGCAGATACAGATGGTGATGTCTTTGAATTCACGGAACAAAGCATTCGTAGAGGACACCTTAATGTAAGTGGCGGTGGTAGAAGTACGACCAATGAATCCACTGGAACTGCTACATTTACATTCACAAATGGTCAGTTTACCAGTAATGTATATCTTTCCTTTACAGAAAATGGAGAAATCAATCTTGACCCAGCTGATGCAAAACAGATCATTCCTATGTCACCAGCAGAACATTTAACTAGTATGATACATGAATCAGGAAAATCACTATCAATCAATAATCTACCGTCTGATCTTACGACAGATATTTCATTTGATCTAGACGTAATGTTATTAAGCCCGAATGATGATGGATATGAGACTCAATCTGAACAGGTAACGATGACATGGGATGTAAGCAATCTTCCTGAAGGTATCTCCTTATCACTTGTCAATAATGGCACTGGTCAAACAGTGAACCTATATGGATATCCATCTATGAACGTGGCCTTGCCAAGTAAAGGCGGGTTTTCATTCCCTGAAAATCTAATGGAAACTTATCCTGCAGTTGGAGAATCACAATTCACTTTATCTGTATATACAGATATTGCATCTAATGATGATGAAAATATAATAGTACCTGAAGACATCACGCTCCATAATGCATATCCAAATCCATTCAATCCTAGTACTGTGATCAGCTTTGATATTGCAGAAATGGGTGATGTTTCACTCAAGATCTTCGATCTGACTGGAAGACAAGTAGCATCCTTGATAAAAGAATTTATGATTCCTGGTAGCCACCAGATCACATGGAATCCTGGTCTATTACCATCTGGGGTTTACCTTGTAGAATTAGTTGTTGGCGACAGATCATTTAACCAAAAAATAACCTACATTAAGTAAAGCTATTATGAATAAAAAACTTAATTTCATCGTTATTATTGCATTCTGCTGTCTGAATGTAATTTTCGCTCAAGACCCACCGCCATTACCTGATGCGCCTAATCAAGGTCCTATCAACGGCTTATTATTTCTTGCTATTGGTGGAATTCTAATCGCAGCGAAAAGTTATTTACATCGCAGCAAATAAACTGAAGCAATACTACTCCATGTTCAGGTTCTTGATCAGAGCCGCTATCTTTTATACTATCTGGCAGGTCGTTTACGACCTGTTCTTATTACCAAATGGAAAACTAGATGAATTTCTTTCCCTATCAGTTGTATACATAAGTAAAACTATTTTAAATACTTTTGGATGGGATATCCATTCTTTGGGTAGGGTCATCACTATCAATGGATATAGAGGGGTTGAGGTCTTAAATGAATGTAATGCACTTACTTTAATGGTATTATACTCAGGATTCATTATTTGTTTCCAAGGGTCATTACAGAATAAGGTCAAGTTCGTTACAGTTGGTATATTATTTATTTATTTTTTAAATATAATACGTATTATTGCATTTAGTTTGGCTACCGTATATTTTCAGCCACATTGGGAATTATTTCATGAGTTCAGTCCTTTCATATTCTTTTATCCACTTATTCTATGGCTATGGTATCAATGGACATTAACTGGAGAAAAGACCCCTACCCTCTCTACCTCAGAGCTTTCATTAGCCTAATAGTTATTGCTGTTTTATATATTCTGATCATTAGGCCTGTTAGGATCAAAATAAATACACAATACATCTATCCAAAATTTTCTGAATTTTCTATATCACATAATGTGGAATTAAAATATAGTTCTAGAAGAATTGACATTCTTCAGAATGGGTATGATGTTCCTAGAGGTTTTGGTATTCCTTTTGGTGGTTATTTTTGGCTACCTCTTGCTCTATATATAGCAATACGTAATAAAGACCTATCAAACGCATTAATTATTTATCATTTATTTCTTTGCCTAATCCCTCCTCTTTTAGGATATCTATTTATCAAAGGTCATGGCTGGTCAGGAGGGCTACTTCAGGTCAATGAAATACTTTTTCAGGCAATATTTATTTATTCACTATTTTTAGGCTTAAGAGGGTTTTATGAAAAGTCTAGAATTGATAAAGCCCCTTAAGACCAGGGGCTTTATTATGCTCCGGAGGAGGGACTCGAACCCCCGACAAAGTGGTTAACAGCCACCTGCTCTACCAACTGAGCTACTCCGGAATAATAATTTTATACTAAAAAAGCTGGCGAATTTAGTCTAAATCCAAATCCACTCAAAGTTACAATTCCTTCTCACCACGTAGTTTGTAATTTTGGTCAAGCATACCACTATCTGCATGGGCTTGACCAATATAGACCTTACCATCTTCATTATGAGGTTCACCATAAACTGAATGGAAAGATTTAAGACCACCTAGCCATTTTCTTTCATCAGATAAATAGACCAGGTCTCCAACATCTGCAGCCATTATTTCCATATCATTTATAGAAAATTGAACAATATCACCTTCCATATCCTTAATTGCCCATTCTACTACTACATTCTCTCCAAGACGATCATTTGGCGAGCCTCCTTTAAATAATTCTCGTGCTTTATTCAAAGACCATACAGTAAGCCCTTCTGTTTTATCTATATTCGGAGCGGTCGTCAATAGGCCAACCACAACCCCAGATCCGGCACAAACCAATGTATTATATAGAGCCCGGATATAAGAATAAGGTCTATCAGGATTAAATTCTATTCCATGGTCAAATGGAGATATAAAGATCTCCGGATATTTTCCTCCGATCACCATTAGAATTGCACCTCCAAGAAATGTTGCTATTGCAGCAGGAGTATTATAACGTTTCCAAAATATTCCAAGAAAGATGGCAACAACAAGGGGCGGTGTCATCGTGCTATGAAAAAACCCATGCGCTTCATAAAGAGTTGGAAAATTATTAAAGAAAATAGTGCTTCCTGCACCAACAACTGTTGCGCCAGCTGAAACAAGCATTGCGACCTTTAGGTAATGTTTATCATCCTTATTTTTTACAATTGGTCTATATACATCATTAATAACAACAGCAGCAACAGCATTGATCAGTGTGTCTACTGTACTCATAAGTGCTGCAGCAACAGCTGCTATTACAAAAGCAAAAATAACTTCACTACCTGTTATGAGATAGGCAACTTGGGTAAAAACATGATCCAATTTCGTAGATGCATTCCATGCCTCAGGCGTGACTATACTGATCGCCTTGCCTACCCATCCCGCGTTGGAAACAACTACAGTAGAGATCGGGAGTAATACAAGGACATTAAAAGCAGCTGCTTTCCGCCCTTCTTGGACAGATTTACAAGCCATAAATCTCATAATAAGACCCTGATTCATAAATAAAAAGCCTACTGAACCCGCAATGCCATCCTGCCAGAATATGCCTACAAAATTAAAGTTTGCCGGATGATTGAAATGTGCCAAAGGCAACTTGAACTCAGGAGAAAGAGCATTCCAAAAAACAGAGAAACCACCAACATAATTGATTCCCATTATAAAGACCATGATACCAGCGAAAATGAGAATGAATCCTTGAGCGAGATCCGTGAAGATCACTGCTGTTTGTCCACCAAAAGTGATATAAACACCTGATATGATCGCTACAATAAATATGATAGTATAAAGATCTAATCCAAGTAATGGTTGTAAAGTTTTTCCCATTGTAAGAAAACCGATCGCTATATAACCGATCATATACCCAAGAATAGCAATTGTAGCTAAGACCCTAACCCCAGGATTAAACCGTCTTTCAAAATAATCTGGGATCGATCTGATCTTTGTGTAATAAATAATAGGAAGCCATCCAAATAGAAACAATGGCATAAAGAACCAATCATTCATATATGTCATCGTAGAAGAGAATCCATGCTCATAAGCCTTAGATGAATATTTCAAAAAACTATGACTCCCTACTCCAGTTGCAACAATACTCATGGTGACCAGCCACCATGAAAAACGTCTCCCACTAAAGAAGAAATCTTGAGTGGTCTTATTATATCGCGCAAAGAAAGAACCAAATCCAAGTACTAATGCAAAATAACCAAAAATAATCACCCAGAAATATGATGAGGTTTGAATTGATGCATCCATTAGCTTTTCTGATCCTGGTTTTTTAAAAGTCTATTAATAAGATGTCCACTTGAAACAAGCATACACAGTCCAATTATTAGCGATATATTTGTTTTACCTAATGCTGCAAAGGTAAATAGAGCATGAATACTCATATAATAGAATAAGCCAAAAACTAATATATGATACCATTCCTTATGCCTAATACGATCCAGATTCAATGAATTAGATCTAATAATAATATAGATCCCGATCATAAATATCGCACCTCCTACACCATAGAGATATAGATAAGGCAACCATGTCCGACTAAAATCAAGCATTTGCATTCCCTAATATTGTATCAAATTGAGGTTTAAGATTGGTCCAGGTCTCAACCAGCCCCTCAACAACGATCTTTGTATTACCAACAACAGGCATAAAATTAGTGTCTCCAGCCCATCTAGGAACAATATGATAATGAATATGTTCTTCTATTCCAGCCCCTCCTGCTTTACCTAGATTTGCACCAAAATTAAAACCTTCAGCATTCATTGTATTGCGAAGAATATTCATCGTTTCATTTGCAAAAAGCATGATCTCATTATTGCATCTATCAGAAATATTATTTGTATCTGAAGTATGTTCGTAAGGGGATATCATAATGTGTCCATTTGAATAGGGATAGAGATTCATAAGAATAAAACATTCCTCACCTCTATAAAGAACAAGGTCCTTTTCATGGTTGGTAGACTGGGATTTTTTACAGAAAATACATCCCTCCTCTTTTGGAGATCGGACATATTCTATACGCCAAGGAGCCCAGAGCTTATTCATCCTCTTGTTTTTGACGCTCCTTAATAACTTTATTCTCGTATTCCTTTGGCATTTTTTCATAATGGCTAAAAGATTCAGAATGAATACCCCTACCGCCGGTTAATGAACGAACAGTAGTTGCATAATGGTACAACTCAGCTTGAGGTACCTGTGCCTTAATAACTTGAAAACTACCATCAGCATCCATCCCCATTATCTTGCCACGTTTACCTGAGATATCTCCCATTATATCTCCCATAAATTCTTCAGGGACCTTTACCTCTATATCCATTATTGGCTCTAATAAACAGGGTTGTGCTCCAAGGAAAGATTCTCGAAATGCATGTTTGCCTGCCGTTTGAAAGGCAATATCCTTTGAATCAACTGGATGCATTTTACCATCATAAAAATCAATTTTTACATCCACAACCTTACAACCCGCCAGAATGCCATCTGAACATGCTGTATTCACACCCTTTTCAACAGATGGTACAAAGACACGATCAACATTTTGACCTACTAGAGACTGAGTAAACTCAATGCCCTCTCCTCTTTGTTTCGGTTCTATCTTCATCCAAACCTCCGCAAACTGTCCTGCCCCACCAGATTGTTTTTTATGCCTGTATTTGGCTGAACCATTCCCTGTGATCGTTTCTCTAAATGGGACCTTAGGCTCTTCAAGGGCAATATCTATACCAAACCTCCGTTTCAATCGCTCTGTTGTTACCATTAAGTGCAGTTCACCTTGACCAGAAATAATGGTCTGTTTTACCTCCGAGTCTACCCTATAAACGAAAGTAGGATCTTCTTCATGCAACGTTGAGAGTCCAACTGCTAGTTTTTCTTCATCTCCCTTAGCAGTAGGTTCAATTGCAGCGTGAATATTAGGGTTAGGCAAATCTAGATCGGGTAGAGTAACATGTTTTCCTGAACAGAGTGTATTACTAGTGTGCGTATCCTTTAATTTTACTACTCCAGCTATATCTCCTGCAGAAAGCTGATCGACCTGCGTTCTATTCTTTCCATTTAAAATAAACATTTGTCCAAAACGCTCATTTATATTTCTATTTGTATTATGATAGTCTTTGCCAGTTCTTACTTTACCAGAATAAACACGGAATAACGATAGCTCTCCAACATGAGATTCAGACATGGTCTTAAAAATCTGCAATACTGTTTCAGAACCATCAAGAGAAACATCCACATCATTCCCTTGGTCATCTTGAGCTGTTATCGTTTTTCTATCATCTGGTGAAGAACCATACTTAGATATAAAATCACAGACACGAGCCACACCGATATTAGATGTAGCTGAGGTACAAAACAGTGGAATAAAAGTTTGGTCTTGTATAGCGCGATGAATTCCGTTTCTCATTTCTTCTTCTGATAGACTTCCTTTTTCAAAGAACTTTTCTAGCAAGGTATCATCTGATTCAGCTACATATTCTATCAATTCTTCATGTAGAGCTTTCACCTTTTCTTTTAATTCTTCAGGCAATTCTCCTTCTGTCATTTTCCCAGAACCATCTGCTTGATAAGAGATCAACTCTGTTCTTAAAACATCAATATTTTGGTTGTAGCCAGGTCCTTCATTGACGGGCAATTGCATTGGAAAAACATTATTGCCAAATCGTTTTCTGGCCTGTTCGAGAATATTATCAAATTTTGTATGTTCTCTATCTAAACCATTCACAACTAGCATTTTAGGGATGCCTAATTTTGAAGCGTGATTCCACATGGTCTCTGTACATACTTCAACTCCATTCACGGCATGAATAGTTATAACTGCCATATCTACAACACTGAGGGCGCCAAGGGCCTCTCCAATGAAATCAGAATATCCAGGTGTATCTATCATATTGAATTTTTTATCCATCCATTCCATATGGAGTGGAGTACTATGAATCGATATTTGTCTTGATTTTTCACCAGGGTGATAGTCAGATGTTGTTGAACCATCCTCAATGGTACCTAAACGATTAATTTCTCCACCAATTTTAAGCATTGCTTCTGCTAAACAGGTTTTTCCTGAAGCTCCATGACCGACAATTGCAAAATTTCTAATATCAGATGCTAAGAATTGTTTCATATTATATCCTCATTCAAATCGAATAATTATAGATGAAAGGGTGCTGAGTGTAAACACTCAATTAAGGAAAATCAAGAAAATTAAAAGTTGAGTGATCTAGACTCTTCAATGTATGCCCTAAGTGCTGGAACCATGTATACTTTATCTAGATCAAACTCAAGAAAACTAGAAGCAAGGGTCTTTAAACGTTGTTCTATAGGCTTCATTTTATTAACAACTATAACTTTTTTATTATTAACAGTGCAGGTACCACCAGAGAAATCTCCTTTACCTTTTAGTATTCTGAGACCTAAACGTTCAGCAAGATCTTCAAACTCAAGATATAATTTATCATTTTTCATTAGATCAATTTTTCTTGTCCATTTGCTTTCAAGGATTCTACAAGGTCTTTAACATCCTCTACTTTTTCTCTAGGAATAACCAATGTGGCATCATCAGTATTTATCACAACAATATCATCAAGACCAACAATAGCTGTAAATTTATCTTGTGAGTGAATGAGATTATTATTTGCATTCATAACTTTACCACAACCTTTAATAATATTTCCATTCTTATCAGAACTCAAAACATCGTAAAGTGCATTCCAAGAACCAATATCATTCCATTTAAAATCACCGGATACTACATAAATATTCTCAGATTTTTCTAATAAACCATAATCAATTGACTCAGGTTCAATCATTTCCCAGAGGTTTGTGAAAGACTCCCCAGAGTGTATTTTGGGCCCTATATTAACTAATGTATCAGCAAGGTCCGGCATATACTTTTTAAGGCTATGCATAAATGTTTCAACCTTCCAAAAAAACATACCTCCATTCCACAAAAAGTCACCACTTGATACAAAACGTTCAGCTAGTTTTTGATGGGGTTTTTCAGCAAAGGTCTTCACATGATAAGCATCTATATGTTCTTGTGAACCTTTTTCATCATATTGGATATAACCATATGCAGTTGAGGGATAATTTGGTTTGATACCAATAGTAACAAGATTTTCACCTTTTTTGGCAAGATGATATGCTGTATTGATCGATCTTTCATATTTTTGATGTCCAACTATCAAATGATCAGCGGGGAATACACCCATTATAGAGTTAGGATCTTCTATAGCAAAGTAAGAAGCCATCATTCCAATTGCAGGTGCAGTATTCTTACCTGACGGTTCTACTATTACTTTATTTGTATCAACACCCTCTACCTCTTTAATAATAGTTTTGTAAAGATCCTTTCGTGTTACAATATAAATATCGGTTATCTTCTTGATTTTTTTTAGACGATCTATGGTCAGTTGGAGCATAGATTTTTCACCAACAATATTTAATAATTGTTTTGGTCTACTATATCTGCTATAAGGCCAAAATCTAGTTCCGCTTCCGCCTGCAAGAATTACGCACTTCATATTAAAACTTATTATCCATTATTATTGTATCAAGCTCTAATTCCCAGTTTGCCCTGATCTTGACTGTGTCTGGATAATTGTAAAACCATTCAGATGGTCTGTATGGGTAAATATTGCCATGAGTATATTTTCCATTTTTATCTATATCTTGAAAGAAAATTAAAGAATAGTTCCCTTCAGGTAAACGTTCCATATTGAACATACCTTTTGAATTTACTAATGTTCTAAAAACAGTTTGTTGTTTTTCAAATTTTGTCAATTTTGCTATGAAGTTATCAGAGATTTCATTTGTACTATTGATTGTAAGGGCTCCAAATCCTTGATAGCCTGATGTTTTAAATTTTATTGATGTCAATGAGTCTTTTATACTCTTACCATATATAGGAATTAAAAATTGTTTATCTATATTCAAAATATATGTGGTTCGAGGTTTCCAATTTTCCTTTGGCAGGATATTAACTGCAAGAGGTGATTCCAATTCTAATTTAAATGGGACTGAAATTGAATCGTCCAATAGAAAAAATGCATTTAAACTGGAGTCAACTAAGCTTGAAAAAACAACTTTTAGGGGCACAATATTATCAGACTCAATATTAAGTACAAATTTAGAATTTGGTTGTAACACACTAATATTGGTTGTGTCCCGAGTTGTATCCATTTTGATTCGAATCATGCCAGGATCTATTAACACTGTTTCTTCCTTGATAATACCAGGCGTCATTACAGAAACATGTTCACTACTTTTTTCATCTAGAAAAAAATTCAATTTCAAATCATCAAGTGGGTCACTAAACACTGTAATCTTTGAACTGGATGAATCTTCATTGATAATAGATAAAGGCAAGTTATTTGAAAACTGATTAATATTCTGTGAAAAAGTAACTCTCCCCCAATAACCTTTTACAAATTCTGCATTGGTCATTGTTATGGCACCCAAATAATCAGGAATATGGATATTGATATTATTTATTTTTTCTTGATCTTTTAATTCAACTACATCTAGCCAGCTCAACCCATATATCATTCTTCCTGGAGTAATAACTGATCCTGATAGCATTTGATCTAATGCTGCCATCCTATACTCTCCTGGAGAAAGGAATTTAAATTCATAATTACCATCATCTGATGCATCAATCGCATAATCTGGTATTCTGTTATAAAATTCTAAAGAGTCAAATTCGTCTTGTATTTTCCAAAGCTGAACGGTCGAGGGTTTTGAATGATATATTTTACCTGAAATAGATCCTTGGTCAATTTTATTACCAGTAGAAAATGCTACCTGAATACCTTGAGCAAGTTTTACCTTATTTTCATCAGATAAGTTTCGATTGATAACCACTATATATGTTTGGTCTTCTAGTAAAGAGTCTGGAAGATCAATGTAGATCTTTTTACCTTTATATATTAATTCAGGTCTTGTTGTTAGTGTAGGTAGGATGTGAATCGCCCGCTCTATACTTTTCTCATCAATATATTCTGAGAATTCCAATTTGATTTGACCACCTGCATAATTTACAGTTCCATCTAATGGAAATGTTTCGATAAGATCCGGAGGAGTTATATCTTTAGGTCCACCAGGCGGTGACATCACAGCAGCGCAGGATAAAAAGAAAGCAAGAGCTACGAATCTAAAAATATGATTAATAGGATTATTAGAAAAATTCAATTATTTATTCACTACTTTTCAAATTTACGGGAATCTCATGTTTAAATGATATTTCTGTTTTCGAAATATTCAATGTAATGCACCAAACCTTAACACCTGCTCTATATGCATCATATAAAGCGTTAGAAAACTTAGGGTCTCTATCCCACATAGGTTGAAAAGAGCTGGCATCGGGCCTTTGACAAACAAATAATATCCCTGCTTGGTATCCTCTATTGACCAAATCAGTTAGTGCCCTAGCATGATCCATCCCTCGCTTAGTGACTGCATCAGGAAATTGTGCCACACCATTTTCAACAAAAGTAACTGACTTGACCTCTAGGTAAAACTTTTTTCCTTCACCATCATTTAATAGAAAATCAAATCGATGGTTCTTTACTGTAATTTCTGATCTAACCAATGAAAATGGTCTTAGAATAGGTATTTTATTTTTCTTTAAAGCATAATGGACAAACATATTTGGAAGGGTTGAGACCAAAGAAATAAGCTGACCTTCATGTTCAACCATAACAGTAGAATATGATGATTACCGACCAGACCCCAAAGGAGCTGGACTAATCATTAATTTAGCATTAGGAATCAATAATTCTTTGAGTCTCCCGGGGTCTGGTAAATGGCTACGATACAATTCTCCATTTATTTCCACTATAGTAATGAATCGATTAGGCCTTTCAATAAAGGCGGCAGGTATCAATGGTCCTTCAATAACCATAAAGAATTTTACGATCAAGGTTTTTATGTATCATCTGATAATGTATAATTCTATGTAAATTTGCTATTAATAAGATATAATTATAATAAGTGCCACTAGTTCCTTCATATATTAAAAAATTAAAAAGCTATAAGCCCGGCAAGCCTGTAAGCGAAGCTACTAGAGAGACAGGTATTACAGATATAATTAAACTAGCTTCTAATGAAAACCCTCTTGGTCCCTCTAAAAAAGCTATTGCAGCCATAAAAAATTCCCTAAAAAATATGCATCGTTATCCAGATGCTTCCGGATATGAGTTACGTGCAAAACTCGCTAATCGATTTAAAGTAAAAATAAATAATGTGGTTTTGGGTGCAGGTTCAGAAGGAATAATGTCTACGATAATGCGTACATTTTTACTTACTGACGATGAATTGATCAGTGCC
The DNA here is from genome assembly GCA_964404235.1 of uncultured bacterium. GTDB lineage: Bacteria > Fidelibacterota > Marinisomatia > Marinisomatales > UBA1611 > CACEUX01. Next base: position 13,549 of record CAYOJL010000010.1, read on the forward strand.
AAAAATTCTTTTATTGGATTTCGTGTATTAGCAAATGCATCTGGAAGAAGAATACACTGGGTACCTATGAAAAATTATCGATATGATCTAGAGGCAATGGCAGCAAGGATCACAGACTATACAAAGATCATTTATATTGCTAATCCTGATAATCCAATGGGAACATATATAACAAAGAAAGAGTTCGATGAATTCTATAAATATATTCCAGAAAGAGTTTTAATTATTTTAGATGAGGCATATTTTGAATTTGCAAATGAGATCCAAGATTATCCTGATTCCATGGCCTATCGATATGATAATGTGATCACATTACGTAGTTTTTCAAAAGCATACGGGCTTGGAGGAATACGTATTGGGTATGGCTTGGCACATGATGAATTGATATCAAATCTACTTAAGGTCAAAGTTCCTTTTGAACCTTCATTACCGGCACAGATAGCAGGGCTAGCTGCTTTGGACGATTCAGAATTTTTACTAGAAACAATTAAAACCAATAAAAAAGGTATGAGATTTTTTAAAGAAGAATTAGATATTTTAGGGATAGAACATATTCCTTCTGCAACAAATTTCATTACAACAGTATGGGAATCAGAAAATCAGGCGATTAAATTATCTAAAAGTTTATTGGCAAAAGGTATAATTGTAAGACATCTATCCTCTTTTGGATGGCCAAATTGTATACGGATCTCAATAGGGATAGAAAAAGAGAATAATAGATTTATTAATTCATTAAAAAAAATCCTATGAACAATATCCCATACTCAATAAAAGGTTTTGACCATTGTGAACTATACGTAGGAAACGCAAAACAGACCGCTTATTATTATCAAAATACCATGGGATTTAAACCAGTTGCATATCGAGGACTTGAAACAGGTGATCGAGATAGGGTGAGTTATGTTCTTAATCAAGACCATATTAATCTGGTTATCACTTCACCATTAGGGAAAAACACAAAGATAGGCCAACATATAGACCGTCATGGAGATGGTATCAAAGATGTAGCATTCACTGTAGATGATTCTGAAAAAGCTTGGAAAATATCACTAGACCGTGGCGCAAAAAGTGCGATGGAGCCAAAAGAGATCAAAGATGATAACGGTGAGTCAGTTATTTCAGCGATAAAAACATTTGGTGATACCATACATACATTTGTTGAACGGCATAATTATTCTGGTCCTTTCTTACCAGGATATGAAAATAGCGATATTCATTGGGATTCAAAGGAAACTGGTCTAGTCCACATTGACCATATTGTCGGTAATCAACCAGACGGGGAAATGCATAGTGTTTGTGATTTTTATGAAAAAGTTTTTGGATGGCATAGGTTCTGGACTGTTGATGATAAAGATATTTCAACAGAATATTCTGCTCTTCGCTCCATTGTAATGGCAAATGATAATGAAATAGTAAAAATGCCTATAAATGAACCAGCTGAAGGATTAAAAAGATCACAGATACAGGAATTCATTGATTATTATGAGACTGCTGGTATTCAGCATTTAGCACTTTCTACAAGAGATATTATTAATACTGTAAAACAAATGCGTAATAATGGTGTTGATTTTCTTCCAACACCACTATCTTATTATGAAAAACTTTATGAACGTATCGGAGATATTGATGAAGATATTGAAATTCTAGCAGAACTCGGTATACTGGTTGATGTGGATGAAAATGGATATATGCTTCAGATCTTTACAAAACCACTTCAGGATAGACCTACCCTTTTCTTTGAGATCATACAAAGAAAAGGATCAAATAGTTTTGGCAAAGGTAATTTTAAAGCACTATTTCAATCCATAGAAAATGAACAAAACAAAAGAGGAAATCTATAAATGAGATTTGTGACCTTTCAATATGACGAAAATTCTAAACCTAGATTTGGTTTTAAAAAAAACAATTACATCATTGATATTGTTCATGCGAGTAATTGGGTAAATGAATCAAATGAAGATCCAAGATTTTTAAGTATACCCTCATCTTTAAAAGATGCTCTTGAAAACTGGACTGATAATTTTAAAAAATTAAAAGAACTAGATCAGGCTTTGCCTGATAAAGAGGTCATTTCCATAAAAGTAGGTAGTAATCCAATTGCCACATTAGAAACAAAGGTCCATTTATTAGCACCTGTACCAGACCCACGCTCTTTTAGAGATTTTTATGCCTTTGAACAGCATGTCCGTTCTGCAAGAAAATTACGTGGTCTAGATATGCATCCTGATTGGTTCAAAATTCCTATTTTTTATTTTTCTAATCCTGTTGCTTTATACGGACATAATTCTGAAGTGCCTTATCCAATAGGAACCGCAGAGCTTGATTTCGAATTAGAGTTTGCTATAATTATTGCTAATGGCGGCAAAAATATTACTGCTAAAGATGCTGATAAATATATTGCGGGATATACCATATGCAATGATTGGTCTGCACGAGATCTGCAGAGACAAGAGATGGCAATGAATCTAGGGCCAGCAAAAGGAAAAGATTTTGCAACGAGTTTTGGACCGTATATGGTAACCC
>CAYOJL010000010.1:16081-40891 GCA_964404235.1 uncultured bacterium
CATGAGAATGCATGGGATAATAATTGGCGGCTGAATCTGCGCATGACCTGTCACGTGAATGATAAATTCATATCGGATGGCAATACAAATGACCTTTACCATTCATTTAGTAAAATGATAGAACGTGCATCCATGAATACAAATCTTCTTCCAGGTGACTATTTGGGTTCAGGGACTGTCGGAACAGGCTGTATTTTAGAATTAAGACCAGAGAATACAGGTGGATGGATAAAAAAAGGAGACGTAGTAAAAATGGAAATAGAACAATTGGGTATTTTAGAAAACAAAATAGTATAATCCATTATGCCTTTTTATCAAAAACGAGGTAAAATCCCAAATAAGCGACATATCCAGTTTCGAGATAGCAAACAAAATCTATATTGGGAAGAGCTTATTAGCAGAAAAGGTTTTAGTGGCATATACTCTAATATTTACCATACTTACCCACCAACCGCCATTGAAGCCATAGGAGCAATGAATAAGATCAAGCTTAATGCATTAGATGAAGAACATAGACACAGACATATTCATACTGCGGCATTAGATTCAAAAGGAGATCTAGTGTCATCACGAGTTCCCCTCTTTTTTAATTCAGACGTCACTATATATAAATCACATGTCACAAAATCAATGCACTCACTTTATCGTAATGGATGCGCTGATGAAGTACTTTTTATCCATTCAGGTAGTGGTTGTTTTAAATCAAATTTTGGTGATATATCTATTAAACCAGGAGATTATCTTATTATTCCTAAAGGCATCATTTGGCATATAGAAATAAATGAAGATATGAAAGTATTAGTTGTAGAAGCTTATAAACCAATTGAGACCCCGAATCGTTATCGGAATGAATTTGGACAGCTTCTTGAACATTCTCCTTTCTCAGAACGTGATATTATCACGCCTGAATTTTCAGGGCCGATCAAAGATGAACCTGCAGAAGTAGAATTAAAACTTCGCTCTGGTATCCAGACCTATAGCTATCAGCATCATCCATTTGATCTAGTTGGATGGGATGGCTATTATTTTCCTTATGTCTTCAATATCAATGACTTTATGCCACTTACCGGAAAAATCCATCAGCCACCACCTGTGCATCAAACTTTTACAGGCAATGGATTTGTTATATGTTCTTTTGTGCCACGTATCTTTGATTATCATCCTGAGTCTATTCCAGCTCCATATGCACATAGTAATGTTGATTCAGATGAGATTATATATTATGTTGATGGAGAATTCATGAGTCGTAAAGGAATAGAAAAAGAATCAATTACATATCACCCTATGGGCCTGCCACATGGCCCACAACCAGGAAAGATAGAAGAATCAATTGGTGCTAAAGAGACCAACGAGCTTGCTGTAATGATTGATACTTTCAAACCTCTAAATATTGCAAAGCAATGCATTGATATAGATGATAATGATTACCCTTATTCCTGGATAGAAAAATGATCTATGATCCTGCTGAAAAACCTTTTACTGAAACTCATAAGTTGATGATCGGTTCTATTGTGCCACGACCTATTGCATTTGTATCAACCATATCAAAGGATGGAAATAATAATGTCGCACCTTTTTCATATTTTAATGGTGTTTGTTCTAACCCCCCTACCGTAATGTTTGCTCCTGCACGTCGAGGCTGGGATGGAGAAGAAAAAGATACTCTTATAAATATTAGAGATAATCATGAATTTGTAATAAATATGGTTTCTGAATCGTTTGCAGAAAAAATGGTAAAATGCTCTACAGACTTTGATTCCAGTATTGATGAATTTGAGATCTCTGGGCTTACACCTGAATCTTCAAGCAAGGTCTTACCACCAAGAGTAAGGGAATCAAAGATCAGTTTAGAATGTAAATTAGATCAAATAATAGAAATAGGAGATGGAAAAGCAGGGAGTGGTTTTGTTGTTATTGGTACTGTAGTACTTTTTCATATTGATGATGATATATATGATAATGGTCACATCGTTTTGGATAAACTTGAGCCTTTGGGTAGGCTTGCTGGAAATTGGTATACACGACCAACAGATAATCTAAAAATTAATCGTCAGATTAAACCAAAATAAAATTATACCATATATAATATTATCTATTGCAACATATATTGATCTATAATGAATTCAAAAAATAGATTACTACCAGAAAACGAACTTGACTTCATAAAGAAGATCCATGAAATGCTAATAGACTATTTGGATCATAAACAAAATAGCCTAGTTAACCCTTCGAGACCATATAATGATTTTAAATCTCAAGTAAACTTTTCTTTAGATGAACCAAATGATCATGACAATATTGAATCTCTCATTGACCAATACTTGAAATCAGCTGTGGATACAAGCAGCCCTCATTTTTACAATCAATTATTTTCAGGGTTCTCTACTATGGGCTATTTAGGAGAAATAATTTCATCCATGACAAATAGTTCAATGTATACTTATGAGATGAGCCCCATGGCAACTCTAATTGAAATGGAATTAGTTAAAAAAATGACAACTATTATTGGATATGAAAATGGTTTTGGCACATTTGTAACCGGAGGTAGCAATGCAAACCTAGTTGCAATGCTGGCCGCTAGAGATCGGATATATCCTAGATCTAAAAATAAAGGTTTGTTTGATAATAAAATCTTGTGTGCATTTGTATCTAGAGAGTCACATTACTCATATATAAAAGCAGGATATCAACTAGGAATAGGAATTGATCAGATAATAAGGGTCTCATGTGATCAAACAGGACATATGGACCCCAATGCATTATCAACTGAAATAACGAATGCAATTGATGGAGGGAAAACACCATTTTTTGTGGGTGCTACAGCTGGGACAACCATTCGAGGGGTATTTGACCCAATCGAAAAAATCAATGAAATATGTAAGAGTCATGATCTTTGGTTTCATATTGATGGGTCTTGGGGAGGGTCTGTAATGCTATCAAATAAACATCGTGAATTATTAAAAGGCTGTAAAGAATCAGATTCATTTGCATGGTGCGCACACAAAATGATGGGAGTACCTCTAATGTGTACAGTCATTTTAATGAAAGATAAGGATGTACTAAAAAATATCAATGATGTCCCATCTACAGATTACTTATTTCATGGAGAGAAAATGGACCTAGGATTGTATTCACTTCAATGTGGTAGAAGGACAGATTCGATCAAACTTTGGCTTACGTGGAAATACTTTGGGGATATTGGCTATGAAAAAAGAATAGATAGATTATTTGATCTGGCTAAATACTCTGAGTCCAAAGTAAAATCCTCCAGCTTATTTAAAATGGTCTCGCCTGTTGAATCTTTAAATGTCTGTTTTCAAATACAACCAGAAGAATTGAGTCAAGGTGAATGGAATACATTCACTAAAAAAGTGCGTAATAGATTAATCGATCAGGGGGAAATAATGGTCAACTACGCTAATATTGGTGATATATCCTGTATCAGATTAATAATTGTCAATTTTAATCTTAGAAAGCATCATCTTGATACATTTTTTGAAAGTCTAGAAATAACATCTAAAGAGACACTTAAAGAACTCAAAAATTAATTCTCCAATTGTTGAGACAAAAAAAATCTATCTTATTTCTTTTTATTAATGGTCCTCACCATGTTTACCATCTCATACTGCCTGCATTAAAATTTGCGGCACTTGATAATGGAACAGAATCAATTCTTGTATCTGGAAACCCTGCTAATACTAAAATTATCAATGATACCAAAAAATTAACTTGTATAAATAATTTTACCTTGATTGATATACCTTTGCCCTTAAGGTACAGGATAAAAAATTATAATAATAAATCGTACCCACCTGTATATACGCGAATAAAAAAAATCACCAGATATTTAAAAAATGCAGATGCTGTCATATCAACCAGCCACAGTCTCCCAGAGCATTTATTGAAGTTTGGAATAAAAATACCCACTCTCTTTTATCTATATCATGGTACAGGAACCAGAGCATATGGATTTGAATCTAGTCTTAAGGAATTCGATCATATTCTTGTACCAGGCCAATACCACAAGGATAGACTGACCAAAAGTTTTCCTGTAAAGGATGGACAACTAGAAATGGTTGGAATACCAAAACTTGATTGGTTGAAAATCAAAAAATCAAAAAATCAAAAAATATTTAAAAATGAGAACCCAATATTCTACTATAACCCACACTGGGATATAGAACTTTCTAGCTATTTAAAATGGAAAGATATAATTATAGAGTTCTTTAAAAAGAAGAAAATTTATAATCTAATATTTTCTCCTCATCCACTTGTTAGACATTTATCCAAAAGAACAGGATATGAATTAAAAGAAAAAAATTGTGTTGAAGATAATATCTTAGTTGACTTGGGGAGCAATCAATGTCTGGATGGAACATATACTTCTATAGCTGATATTTATATTGGGGATATCAGTAGTATGTTTACTGAATGGGTCATACAAAAACCACGACCTTGTATATTTATTAATGCACATAATGTTGATTGGAAAGACAACGATAATTATTATATGTGGAGATTTGGAAAAGTAGTGAATGAATTAATAGAATTTAAAGATGCTGTTAATGAGGCTGTGTCCCATAATGCCTTTGAAAAGATCCAAAAAGAAATCAAAAATGAATTTATTTATTCAACAGATAAGAGCAGTTCTGATCTATGTGCTGAATTCATTGAAAAAAAGTTATGCATTGAATAGTAATGGCCAAGAGAACAAAGATCTATTTCATTGGGAAAAAACAAGGCGTTGGTTTAAGGCGCTTTCGATTGAGTCATTTAGAGAATCGTAGAAAATATGAGCCTGAAGGGCTACAAGATGCCAAAGATAAAATAAAACAGGTACGATTGATCCAAAATGCTGATGTCATATGGGTAAGGGTTAGGCCAGAGCACACAAATGATAAGCAAAGAGAAATCATAGAAAAACGATTAAAAAAAGTAAGAAATAAAACTGTGGTTATTAATGATATATCAGTGTTTGATAATTATGATTGTAAAGATATCACTTTTGAAATATGGAAAAAGCAAGGAATCGATTGCCCAAACCATTTGACCATGGAACCAAGGATAAATAAAAATAATTTTGATCAAATGGTTGATGAAATATCAGATTTTATACAACGATACAAAAAAGTTTTTTTACGTACAAACAATGAAACAGCAAGCCTTGGTATGCACACTCTAACGATCTCAAATAGTAAAGATGATATAGAGTCTTTTTTATCATCACTGATCGCTAGAAGTAAAAACCATCAAATAAAAAGAAAAGCGACCAAGGTTATAGCTGTTGAATTTTTTCAACAAGAAGATAGCGACGATTACACGGATCTTTATCGTGTCCATATTTTATTTGGAAAGATAATATCTTTTTATGCAGTGACCAGTAAAAAAGATATATTCCATAATATTGACATGGCTAGTGATGATCTTGAACGTTTCATAATGCTAAATGAAAACCTGCCTGATAAAATATCTTCACTCAAATCTAAATTAATAAAAGCTGTTGAATCTCTCGGCTGTAATTTGGGTGCGATAGAATTCTTTTTGAAAAATAATGAGCCTGTATTCTTAGAGCTAAATCCTATGTGGGGTGGGCACGCTAGTATTAATGGATTTGGCGATAATAATATGCAATCTTTTTTGATTGATAAACGTAAAGATCTAGAAAACAGGATACCAAATATCTATAATTTTATGAATTATAGATCATACTATAAAAAATTATATGAACATATTCATGAACATATTAGTGTAAACGTAAATATTAAATAATACGTTTTATGACCCTAGAGTTTGAAATCAATAAGTTCTTCATTTACTACTTTGATTATTGTTTCTACCTCTTTTGAACGGACCTTGAATGTTTTCCCTTTTGGAAGCATAAATGTAAGGTGATCATTAGCATCACAGGTCTTATCTTTACTGAGACCTTCCATAACATTATTATCCTCTCCTATAACGGTGATCTTTACTTCGCATCTTTCACCAGAAGAGTCTAAAGCTCTGACCCTGATCGGTATAAGCACTGTTTCAACTTCATGTATTTTATATCTTGCCGTTACATCTATGGCATTATATTGCTTTACAGTAGGTAGCCAGTTCATTGGAAAATAGACCTCTGTTTTTCCCCAAGTTGCTGCAAATATTCCATATGTCATATCACCCTCCACTCCCTTACTAGCAAGATCTAAGAACCAAGCTTCATTGAGTTTATCTCCGGTCGGTTCTGCCGCACCAGTAAAGTGCCATCCTTCATCCCAGATCTCGACCCATGAATGATTTCCAGAATTATTATACCAGAGTGGAGTACCCACAAACCGTGCGGGAATCCCTACGCTTCGACAGGCATCAATTAAAAGAATACTCAAACCTGTACAGGATGCCATCCCTGCATCAATACTCTCATAAGGAGACTGATCTGCTTTTGGTCGGTCAGTTGAATAAATGACACCAACCTTATCATAAATAGTCTGATTCAATATTGCTACAGCCTCATATAAGGAATTAGAATTTTTTATAATAGGTAAAAATCTATTATGAAAATCTTTGCGCCAGTTATCTCGGCGCTCATTCAAGCTTGCATAAGGAAGTAAATAATTAAGAAATATATCTTCAGGAATTTGTTTTCCCCACTTATTATTTTCCCATACATAGTAGGCCATTTCACAATTAGAAAGTAAAAAATCAGCTGATAAAGTTCTTAGGTCTTCTTCTTGCATATTTTTTACAAGCCACTTCATTCCATCCAACTGATCTTTTGGTGTTTTGTTGATTGCTTTTTTGATCTGATCTACATTATTTCCAGCGATTATATATTGACTCACAAGGTCATTCCCTGAAATAAGATTTATGCAGAATAAGAATATTATACTTTTATTCATAAGACAAATTCTATAGTTATGTGCCAGAATACAAAGAAAATATATAAGATGCCAATTATAGATTCTATTTAGTTTTAGTTATGGAAATAGATATAAAAAATAAAATATATCAGGCACAGTGTATTGGAAATGTTGAGCCAATTGAATATATGATCCCCTATCCATCAATGCGTTCGCTGATCGAAGGACAAAACATAAAGTATGCTGAACAGGTTATTATTAAAGATAAGAATATCACAAATCAAACTTTCTTTAACTACGTGCAACAGACCTCTCACTGGCTTGAGAGTTTAGGTTTAGAACCAAAGGATAGGATGATAATCCCTGAACTTGGATATCCACAAACAGAGATATTACTATATGGAATCTGGAATTTAGGAGCAATTGGAGTATTAGCAGTGGACGTTGATAAAAATAATATAAAGGATATCGTCAGTCCTAAACTAAATATAGATGCAAAGACAAATTTATTTGAAAAGATTAAAGACCAACCAATTGATTATAAACCAAAATACAAACCTCTACTTGATGATGAAGCGCTATTAACATTTGAAAAAGAAGATGGAATACGATTATCCCATTATAATCTGCTAGTCAATACAAATGGGATACAAAAAGCTATAGGATTAAAAAGTAGAACTAAAGTGTTTTGTGACCTAAAACCAAGATCTTCTGCATGGGTCATATTTCAAGTGATCTTACCAATATACTGCGGTTGTATCTTTGACCGGTCAAATGCCGAAATCACTTTTGGCGATTCAAAAAACAATTATAATCTTCGAAATGACATAAATAATATACCTGAATTCGCTGGGAATGATATCGGAATATGTCCAGAGAATACGGCTGCTATATGTATTGGTAATGAGCCAATACATTTAACCAGCTATAGTAAAGAAAATACCAAAATAAAGATAAAAGGGCACTCCGTTATGATGGGGTATTTGAATGCATTGAAAAATGAATCTTCTTTTAATAATGAAGGTCTATTCATTTCAGTTTAATCTAAATCTGCTAGAACTTGTCGTGCATGTTCCTTCGGCTTGACCTTATCATATGCTCTTTCAATAATTCCATTTTCATCAATCAGGTAAGATATTCGCAAAATACCTTCATATTCCCTACCATACATTTTTTTCATCCCAATTGCCTCAAAGGCTCTAATAGTTGCTTTATCCGGGTCAGATAAAAGTGAAAAAGGGAAATCTTGTTTAACACAAAAATTCTTTTGGGTTTTAACCTTATCAGCGCTCATTCCTACTATGGTTACATTTTTTTTCTGAAAATTCTTGAACTCATCCCGGAGCCCTTGCCCTTCAATCGTTCACCCAGGTGTACTAGCTCTAGGATAAAACCATATTAATACTTTATGACCTTGAAAATCACTTAAACTTACTTGAACACCATCCTGATCATCTAAAGTAAAGTCTGGTGCTTTCCCTCCTACTGCCAACATTGAATTCTCCTATATATTTAAAATGAAATATCTGACCATTTGATTCGGTCATCATCTGAATTTAACATATTAAATACTGATGTAAGACCCTCCTTCTGTCCATTCCATACCAGAGTATGATGAGCAGTATCAAAATCCACCCATTGAAATTCACAATGTTCATCAGATAAGACCACATTTTCATTATCAACTTCAATACCAAAGACTGGTACCAAATTGATTCGATCTCCATGTGCTTCATAAAATCTACTAACATGATCAGCGACAAACATCCTGACCGGCACGAATCCTGTTTCTTCTTTTAGTTCTCTTTTGGCAGCTTCCCATGACGTCTCCCCTGTTTCGATCTTGCCTGCCACTCCTTGCCATAGGTGTTCATAAATTTTTGTTTTAGCGCGTTTCAGTATAAGAAATCTTACCCTCTTATTATTTCTAGTAAATACATAAGCATCTATGACTCTAACAATGATCTCAGGCATTACATTCCTTTCATATCTTTCATTTTATTCAATGTTGATTCAGACCATCTATTGAAATTGTTTTTCTTGATCTCATTTTTGATCATATCCATTAGGTCATGATAATAGACAAGATTAAGTGTCGATGCAATTCTTAGTCCTAGGACCTCATTGATATTAAAAAGATGTCGTACATATGATCTTGAGAATTTCTGTCCCCAAGTATGAGAACTTTCATTATCTATAGGAGAGAGATCATCTTTATATCTTTCATTCTTTATATTAATCACACCTTCTGATGTAAAAATATGCCCATTCCTTCCATTCCTTGTAGGCATCACACAATCAAACATATCAACACCACGTTTAACTGCTGCCACTATATCAGATGGCCTCCCCACACCCATCAGGTAACGAGGTTGATCATTTGGTAATATTTCATCGCAATATTCTACTGTATCGAGCATTGCACTCTTTTCTTCCCCAACAGCAAGACCACCTATTGCCATACCAGAAGTTGAATATAGAGATAATTGCTCTGTACTAATGCGCCTTAATACATGATCTGTACCGCCTTGAATAATAGGGAAAACCACCTGTTTATAACCGTATCGCTCTGGATTATCTGATAGCCACTTGTGGCAACGCTTCATCCAATCAGTCGTTCTTTTTACAGCATTTTTTACAGTATCATGGTCCGCATCTCCTGGAGGACAATCATCAAATGCCATAATAATGTCTGATCCAAGATCACGTTGAATTTGCATAGAGATCTCTGGTGTGAACATATGCTTACTACCATCCAAATGGGATTGAAATTCAACTCCATTTTCAGATATCTTATTTAGTTTTGCCAATGAAAAAACCTGAAAACCACCACTATCAGTTAAGATCGGCCTATTCCATGAAAGAAAAGAATGAAGGCCTCCTGCTTTGTTAATGATAGGTGTCCCAGGCCTTAAATATAAATGGTACGTATTTCCTAATATGATCTGTGAATTGATGCCATTTAATTCTTCAGGAGAAAAGGTCTTTACTGCTCCAACTGTGCCAACTGGCATAAATACTGGAGTTTCAATTTTACCATGTTCAGTAATAAGAGTACCAGTTCTTGCCTTGGAATAAGTATCAGTTTTTTGTATTGAGAACTTCAAAAAAAATCAAAATAATAATTGGAACGCATCTTTAACATATCTGACAGATTTTATATCAATATTCAAATCTAGTTTATCAATGTTTTTTTTCATATTTGTGACTGGAACGATAGCAGTATCGAATCCTAATGCCGAAGCTTCAGTTAAACGATGCTCTAGGCGATTGATTGAGCGTACTTCTCCTGCTAGACCTACTTCTCCACACAGTACTATGCTTTGAGCTATTGGTTTGTCCATTGTGCTAGAGGCAATAGATGAAATAATGGATAGATCTAAAGCTGGGTCTTCTACTTTAAAACCTCCAACTAAATTGACATATACATCCTTAGTGCCCATTGCAAGCCCCATTCTTTTTTCCAAAACTGCTATCAACATCCCCAAACGTTTATAATCAAACCCATTTACATTCCTCTGTGGTGTTCCATAATTTGCGCTTGAAACCAAAGCTTGTACTTCAACAAGTATCGGTCTGGTACCTTCAAGAGATGGATATATACTAGTACCAGCTATATTGATACTGCGTTCTGCCAAGAACATTTCAGATGGATTTTTTACTTCTGATAGTCCATTTTCATCCATTTGAAATATTCCTATTTCATGCGTGGCTCCAAATCTATTTTTCACTGAACGCAAGATACGATGATCATAACGATCATCGCCTTCCATATATAATACTGTATCTACCATATGCTCAAGCATCTTCGGACCCGCGATAGTACCTTCTTTTGTTACATGTCCTACAATCAAAATAGCAACATTCTTTTGCTTAGCTGTTTCTAGGAGTCTTTGACCACAATCACGAATTTGGCTTGGAGAGCCCGGTAATGAATCAAGCTGAGAATTCATAACTGTCTGGATTGAATCAATAATTAGTAGATCTGGCTGAATTCGTTCTAAATGATTTAATATTCCCTCAAGATCATTCTCACCTGATAAAAATAAATTCTCAGGATCTATACTGATACGCTTAGAACGTAATGCTACCTGTTCCTCGCTTTCTTCAGCGGAAATATAAAGTGCCTTTCTTTTTATTCCTGAACAGATATGTAATGCCAGAGTTGATTTACCTACACCAGGGCTACCACCAAGGAGTATGAGAGAGCCAGCTAAAAGTCCACCACCGAGCACTCTATCAACTTCATTTATATCAGTGCTTAATCTTTCCCCAGGATTAGTATTTAATACATCATTCAAAGATCTTGAATTTCTGATCTCCAAACTTTTATTATTTTTTTTCCCAGTGGTTTTGAATTCAGAAAGGGTCCCCCACTCTTTGCATGAAGGGCATTGACCATTCCATTTTGGAAAATCATCACCGCAGGAACTGCAGAGGTAAGCGATCTTTTGTCTTATATTAGCCATGATGGGCCAAGAAATTGATCATCATGACATGTTGAATCAAGTAAGGTTTACCAATCTGGACCCAAAGAGAAATACCATTGTGGTTTAGAATATCCATTTGAATTCCTATCCCAAGCCATCTCTATTTTTAATAAAAAATATCCTAAGTTGATCTTTGTACCCAATCCTGCGGTCGAGACCCATGGTGAATAATTACCGGACACATTTTGACCATATCTACTTGGCCAAGCCTTAGAAGAAAACTCATCAGGGCTATCCCAAGCTGCACCTATATCTACAAATGCATGACCTCGAATATTTCCAAATATCATTTTTAATGGGAAGCCAAGTGCAAGATAATTAATGAAAGGGAAACGCACCTCAATATTAAATAGAGAGGTTGCGTTACCATATCTCTCAGCAAAGCGAGCTCCTCTTAGAGGCCAAGCATACTCTGTAAAATATACATCATGTATAAGAGTAGCGTTTGCCGTATCTGTGATCACCTCTCTAAAATTACTGTTATCAGGAATACCATTGGTCTCACCGCCGCCGCCTAATAAATATGGTATTCCACCTAAAAAGAATTTTTGCTTATTGGGTCCAAAACTCTTACCAATAAATCCTCTTAATGCAATTGTATAATCTCGGCCAAAACGCCAATACTTTCTTATGTCTGATTTAACAGTTTGAAACTTTAATTTATTCGATCCATATCCAGGGCTTACTGTCATGGTAGTGTTCTGTCTTAAACCATCTATTGGACCTGTAAAACCAAAAATTGAATTATCATATACCCAGCTTATTTTTGGTAATACGGTAGAATATGTAGAAGAATAAGTTGTTGAATATTCATATTGTCCAAAATCATTCATCATGGTCTGTTCTAAAATTGAATAATTGATATTATGCCATGCGAATCCATAATCAAGCCTTTGGAAGCGGCTGAAAGGTTGGGACACTATACCTTGCAAGCCATAGTGTCTTAATCTTGCAAATGAAAAATAATCAACATTGAAAAAATTTGCATTTTGAAAAGCGATAAAATAATAATCCATTCTATTTTTTAAATAACCATATTGAAAGAAATAGTCGCTATTATCAAGGGTCAATACCATTTCTGTACCAAAAGCTATTTGGTGATCACCTAGTATGTCACTAAATGCAAAATAGGTCATACCACTGGTGCCAAAAACATTGCTGATCTGCAAATTCCCACTAACAAGGTCTAGAGTGAATCTGGTCTTATAGTCCTTCGAAACATATTCACCATCTACTTTTGAGGAATCAATAGAAATTTGTTCTTCAGAAAATGATCCATCATTAATCGAAGAATTAAAATGCTCATAACCATTTGCAAATATCCAATCTGAATAATCATTTTGCTGACCCTGATCAAATCTTAGATTTGATTTATGACGCCTAAGATCTACTAGTGTCTCTGTTTCTGTTTCCTTGTTAAGAATGAACTGCGTTGGCTCTATAGATCTTCTCTTTAGCTTCAATGGCTCAGCTATACTATAGAGATCCCACCCTATTCCTGAATAACCAGCAAAAATAAGAACATCGTCATCTCCTGATATTGTAGGCTGCTGAAGCCCAGTAAGTACATTCGTCAATGCATACGGTTTCTGTTCATCATCCTCCATTGTTGAAGAATCACTATTTTCAAGCGGATGAATAAATAAATTCCAAACACCATTGTGATCAGCAGTATAAAAGAGTCTATTAGTTGTATTGGCATAGACTGGATGAGTCTCATTGTATTCCGTATCTGTTATCCTTTCTATTGCCCTACTTTCAATATTTACTTTGTAAATGTCTGTCTGACTATAATCATGTCTATGCATACTACCTTCAAATTGACCTGATACATGATCACCACGGTCCGAAACAAAAACAATCTCTGTCCCCTCTGGATTCCATGAAGGATATGCATCGGAAAAAATATCATCTGTTATTTTTTTTATGGATCTATTTTTTAAATTAAAAAGATAGATATCACTGGATTTACCTGACTGTCCTACAAAAGCTATTTCATCACCTTTCGGGCTCCAAGAAGCAGAAAACACACCATCAATATCTATTTCATATTTCTGGCTTTTCTTGGTCTCCACATCAATCACATGTAAGACGTCTCCCTTTCCTGCTTTTGCTGCTAGTACAATACTTTTATTATCTGGCGACCACGAAAGTCCTGGTTGAAGCCATTTTAATTCTTCAAAATCAACAGAACGATTACCTTTGACAAGCTTTTTGATCCTTTTACCTGTCATAGCATCTAGTATATGTATATCAAAATATCCATTTTGATCGGATAGGACAGCAACCATACTTCCATCAGGAGAAAGTGCCGGACTTACATTATAAAAATTCCGTGCTTTTTTATGGTCTGTTAATTTTTCTGACATATCCTCAAGTGGGTCTCTATCTTTCACATCAGGCCAGTATTCTTTTTTAAGATATTTATGCCATTGTTTGGTTAGGTCTTCATAATTCATTCCCAAAGCATTCTCATAACCTTTCTCAGCATTTTGCGTCCGCTTCATGGAGCGAAAAACATCCCCGATCTTTTCTCTTCCATATTTTCCTGCAATAAATCTCCAGAGGGATTGTCCACCTTTATAAGCCATAAAATAATTTAATTCTTTTACAGATGGCATTCTTTCATGAACAGCAATATCTCTCAATACCATGTCTGCTTTAGTATCCCAATTTGAACTTAAATATTCTGCGAGTCCTTCGTTTGACCATATTGGCACACGTATCTTTGTTCTACTAGAAACAACATTTTGCATTCTTCCACCATAGACCATATCATTTATCAAAGCATGTACCAATTCATGATGTATTACATGACGAAATTGTTCGTAGTTTCCTTCAAAAGGGAAAACAACCCTGTTTTTGAAAAGCTCAGTTACTCCTCCAACCCCTTCACGCATATATGTGCCAACCACATTTGTCTGCTGAAATTCATTATGAGAATTATATACCATGATTGAAACACGGCGTTTCAGATCCCATCTTAAATGTATAGATATCTGTTCATAAGATTCTTCTGCAACCTCTGCAGCAAATTCTGCAAGGTCTTTCTGTTCACCATAATAATAAATATCAAAATGAGGAGTTTGTATAAAACTCCAATCAAAATCTCTATACTGCATCTTATTTTGCCCAAAGGACTGAGCATTTAAAGAGGCCAGGAGAAAGAGTGATAATGTATATAATAATTTCATTGCTTACTAAGATACGTACCCAATCTATTGTGGGTTCCTTAATTCTAGATCATTTTTATAAAAAAAGTCAATAATTCACGTTCAAATACAATTTTTAAAAAAAATTCATTATCTACTGATCTAATCCAAAAATAGCTTGAATCTTTGAAGCTATCAAAATACCTGCTTTTTTATGTCCTTTTTCATCTAGGTGAAGACCATCTATTTGAGAATATTCCAGCTTTGATGAAAGGTCAAAATAATGACAATGCTTCTTTTTTGCGAGCTTCGAATAATAATTATGAAATTGAAAAGATTGTTCCTTGCCACCGCGAAAGATCAGTTCATTATTAATGTCCAAGTAACCCTCATGAGCCAAAGCAGGAGGACTTAATAAAAGGATTTGAGGCGCACTTTGCATATCTGGTCCAAAAGTGGTGCATTGGATCATATCTATAATTTCAGATATCCCATCTGTTATCATTTTAATATCTCGTTCAAAAATGGTCTTTAGGTCATTGATCCCTAATTGGATAATCACAATATCTAAAGGAGAGTGAGAATACAAACATGGAGATATATATGACGTCCCACTTCTGCCAATTAGGTCAGGATATTCGACATTAGTGGTTCTACCATTCAACCCTTCTTCAATTACATAATAATCATTTCCTAAAATTTTCTCCATAACTCCTGGCCATCGAATTGTTTTAGGATAACGCTCCATATAGAATGTTTCTGGGTCAAATGCGCCTGGTATAAAACCCCAAGTATTTGAATCTCCAAAACACAGAATACTTTTTTTGTTCATAATATTAATTTACAATAATTGGTAAGAGCCTTTAATAAGGATACTTGTTATTACTGATAGGATATCTTGAATGAATAAAAATGACTACTTAACCTATTCGATAAAGTAATTGTAGTAAAACAATAACAAATGAGATTCCTACATATCCATATTTTGCAAATGGATTCCACCATGCACCAATTTGTCGGTATGCACCTATATTTATAGCCGCACGTGCTTTATTGATAGGATAGACCCAGAAAAAAAGGAAAGCAGCAATGGTTGCTCCAATGGGTGTGAAATAGATAGTTACTGTATCAATGAATTGTTTAAAAAGACTCATGTCAATTGCTAATGGTATACCATTAAGAAATCCAGCTGTTACCACAATAGTAACGCATGATCTTCTTGTCCATGAGAATTGGTCTATCAAGCACTCTACAATGATCTCCATCATACTAATGAGTGAAGACATCGCAGCAAACAACACACCAATAAAAAAAATTATACTAAAAAACTGTCCACCATTCATATTTGAAAATATTTTAGGTATTGTGATAAATAGTAAAGATGGACCAGATGAGAGTTCAAATCCATATGCAAATACTGCTGGAATAATAACAAGCGCAGATAATAATGCTGCTATTGTATCTAAGGTCACCGTAATTAAAGCTGAATATGGTATATCTGAGTCTTGACCTAGATAGCTTCCATAAACCAACATTCCTGCACCTCCAAGTGAGACAGTGAAGAATGCCTGCCCCAATGCCATGCCCCATGTTACTGGCTTAAATAAAAATGACCAGTCAGGATCAAGTAAAAATCGGAACCCATCTGAAGCTCCTGGCAAGGTTATCGATCTTATCAAGAGTATTATAAATATGATAAGTAACATTGGCATAATAATATTATTTACCCTCTCTATGCCCTTCTTAATACCAAAAACAACAATCAACCCGCATAGTATAATTGCAAATAGTTGCCAATATATACTATCGGACTTTCCAGCAAATGATGAAAAATATAATTCCTTTGATATAAGAGATAAATATTCACCAGTTATTGATGCATATACATATTTTATTACCCAACCAGTAACAATAGAATAGAAGATAAATACAAAGGTAGCATTGATCACAGGATACGCTCCAAGTAACCTACCAAAACTCATTCCTTTATATTTTAATACTTTATCAAATGCACCAACCGCACCTTTACCAGCCCAACGACCAAAACCATACTCACACATCAAGCCTGTTGTCCCGAGAAAGATTACAAATATTATATATGGAATAAGAAATGCTGTACCTCCATACTCACCTAAACGCCAGGGGAACATCCAAAGGTTTCCCATTCCAACAGCAGCACCAGCGCAAGCAAGTATGAATCCTCTACCAGAAGAAAATCTTTCTCTTTTATTTACCATTCAACATTCTATTTAATTAATACTATAATTAATTACCGCAAGGTAAATTGGTTTTATTCACTAGCAGAACTTTTATTCCGTTTCTTTAATAGCTGGCCAAATATAGTAGCCCCTTTGCCGGGTTCACTCCATGGACAAACTTCAATACAGATAGCACACCCATAGGTTTTTACAAAATATGGTATACATTTATCAAAATCGACATACCATTTATTTTCACCTCGAACCATTTGTTTTTGATTAGATAATGCATCAGGCGGACAATCGATAACGCAACGCTTACAATTATAGCAAAGATCATCTACAAGTAGGTCTATTGGCTGGTCAAGTTTTAATGGAAGATCAGTAGCAACAGTAGTAAGCCTAAAATTTGATCCAAATTCCTTGCTTATTAATGACCCATGTTTGCCCAATTGCCCTAGACCTGCTTTTATTGCAAGTGGGATATGAAGTAGATCAGTACTATTTGGATTCCCATATGCTTTGGCTCCCCAGCCCATGTCCCTAATATACTCACCAAGTTCGATTGCTATTCTTGATAACCTTTTATAAGAACGCATTACTTCTACACCAGCTCTCTCTTGGGGAACAAAACTCATTTCATCCCTATCCATAGATTGTCCAATACAGATCGCATACTTATATGAAACTTTATGCCCGTGATATACAGCATCTGCTGATATCTCCGTTATCCCAACTAATTCTGCACCTAATTCAATCGCTTTGCATTTAATATCATTAGCCATTTTTTCCTGATCATCAACTTGAACTTGAATCTTATTAACAGGGCCATTTTGTCTTCTAAGTTGCCATACATTAGCTATGATCTGCATTAATATATTCCAGCTTGTAATGTAGCTGAAAAACTGATCCATAGCATGCCAAGCTAAATTCTTTCCTCCTGGATCATGGAAAACATGTTTTGCTTTTATCCTTTCCTTTATACCTAGACCATTGATCTGGTTTCCTGATACAGGTCGTTTTTTATATCCAAAAGAATAGATTGGAGGAGGTGGGTCAAATGGTTTCAAGGGTACCTCCCCTTATCTACCCAGTATTTTTTACCTAGTAATTCTTTGATCTTATATATTATGCGAATTCGGGTACCTACAAATAGGTACTGTAAGATCATCCTCATAATATGGATAAGC
Organism: uncultured bacterium; assembly: GCA_964404235.1. Classification (GTDB taxonomy): domain Bacteria; phylum Fidelibacterota; class Marinisomatia; order Marinisomatales; family UBA1611; genus CACEUX01. Next base: position 33,951 of record CAYOJL010000010.1, read on the forward strand.
AATTTGATATCTCGTTGAAAACGAGACTTAATTGTTTTATTCTCAGTATATTGTCCATCTATTGTTCGCATAAATCAATCTCGATTTAGAAATTTTACATCCAATCTGATCACAATATACTGCTCAACAAGATAATTTTTTGATTTAAAAATATTTTTTTATTATCAACACTATCCAAAGGTAAGTTTCAGCCGTTATGAAGACGCCCGTGTATTTTATTTCGGATGTTCATTTAAAATTATCTTTAGATAAAAATGAGATAGAGCGAAGAGATAAACTCTATCGTTTTTTTGAAAAGGTAATAGAAACTGGTGGAACTTGCTTTTTTGTAGGCGATCTATTTGATTTCTATTTTGAATACCCTGATCTGATTCCAAAAGCTTATACTGATTTTTATGATAAGGCCATGTCCCTAAAAAAGCAAGGTATCGGTCTGCATTTTCTTACAGGGAATCATGACTACTGGACAGAAGAATTCATGGAGAATGTGGTCATGGATAAGGTATATCTTGATGATACCCAGATTGAAATAGATGGTAAAAGATTTTATTTAACTCATGGAGATGGATTACTAAGCTGGGATCATGGATATCGTTTATTAAAAAAAATAATACGATCAAAGACCTTTATTTGGCTATTTCGTTGGCTGCATCCCACTATAGCATATAAGATGGCAAGATTTATTTCTAGAAGTGGACGTCATCATACCCACTCCGCAGATTTTAATAAAGATGTACGTATTGAGCTAAAACAAGTAGCAAAAAAACATTTTGATAATGGCTTTGATTACATGATCTCGGGGCATTATCATTTAGGTGAAATGTTTACAATTAATAAAGGAAAACTAGCAGTTTTGGGCGATTGGTTCTATCGTCCATCGTATGCGGTCTTTGATGGAAACGATCTTAAGCTCGTTCTATGGGAAAATGATGAATAGGTTCATCTATATAATTCTATGCACTGTATTAATGCTGCAGGGTTGTTCAACTATAAAGGGGCTTTTTGGAAAAGGTTCTATAGGCGACCCAAATGATCCAGATTTTTTAAATCGAGTACAAGAATTAAAAAGTGCTTATCGTGGTGGCAATGTTAAAGCCTTAGATGAATTGATCGAGGTCTATGAGGATGAGGATCTTCATGTTAAACTACGTGTAGCTGCTGGTAAGACGCTTGCACAAACCCAACATCCAAGGGCATTGCATGCTATAGCAGAAATGGTCGCAACCACTACTGCAGTGGATTATACTCTATTAAATGAATCTATCAATATGCTTGGAATGTTCAGTGAGAATCCAAAGGCTGCTGCCGCACTTGTACGCTCAATGAAAACAATGGAGACCAGGACAAATGAGGTACATGTTTCACTAGTAAAAAGTCTTAATCGCGTTAGAACCAAAGATCAGATCTTGGCTCTTCTAGACCTTTATGAAGTTGCAAAAAGTAATATGTCTAGAACGGAACGCCTATTGACCGAAACTCTCGGGGCAATCGGAACAGATCAAGTTGTTCCAATCCTGACCTCAGTAGCAAGAGATCCCAATATCAATATCGGCATTAGAAATAAAGCTGTTGAAATATTAGGCAAGAAGAATCCAAACGAAGTAGCTATTGCATTTGCTGAATTATTGGGGGATCCTAATACTAATCTAGAGGTTCGAGAATTTGCCCTAAATACAATGAAAGGTGTCAAAGAAGAGAATTTGGTCCTTTCTCTATTAAATACCTATAACATGGGCAAAACACAATATTACAGTCTATTGAATACAATGCTTGCTGCACTTGGAGAATTTGACGATCCAGAAGTGAAAAAAGCAGTTATTGAAATTGCTCATAGTGATGATTACCCAGTAGATATTAGAAAAAAAGCCATCGATAATCTAGCTGCTTTCAATGATCCTTCAGTTGTGGATGGACTTCTACCATTACTCGAGTATAAAGAAAACTATATTTATTATGATAATATAATCAATATGGTCTATGCCCTAGGTGAAGAAAAGAGAAATGCAGAATCTGTAAGAAGGATGGCTTATAAAGCTCATTTTTCAAGGAAAGAACATGATTAGATATTTATCATGGATACTTCTATTGGGCATGATCTTTGCTGTAGAAGTAAAGGGCAAGAAAAAAACAAAGTTTACAATTACAGGTATTGTACTTAATAAAGATGGTGAGGGACTTAAAAAAGTAAAACTTAGTCTAATCAATGAAGATGGGAAAAAAGTAGGCAAGGATAAAACGGGTGGAAATGGAGAATTTAAATTTAAAAAAATTCCCGCTGGATCATATATACTTAAAGGAATTCATAAAAAAGATGGTGAAGCTGAGATCAATTTTAAAATAACAACAAAAGATGTAGATCTAACCTTAAAAATACCACCTGTTGAAACAACAGCATCTATAGGAATAGATAATGAGATTGGTACCAGCCCAGAAATGACCATGTTGCCACAGCAGCGAAAAGAAGCTGGAAAACAAAAACTAAATTTTGAAGATCTTTTCTTTGAATATGAATCTAACCTTAAAGCTCTCGAAATAGAGATCGATTCTTTAAAAAGCGTGGTAAAAGGCTATGAGAAGGGTCAAACCATGCCAAATGTAAGCCGTGATATCTTAGAATTGATCAAGGTCCCTGACTACCAACACCGAGTCGAACTTCAAAATGGTACTGTAGTCTCAGGAGAACTTCTAGAAGAATCTGATTCTAGCTTAACGCTTAAGACACAGATAGGTACCTTAGTACTAAAAAAAGAAATGGTTGTACGCATGGATGAAATAGAAAAGCCTGGGCCTAAGGTGGTCTTTTTAGGTGATCCATTCATAGATTATTATCCAGATATGCAGGTCTTTTCTGGCCGCGTAAAAAATGTTGGAGAAATCCGCGCTGATTTTGTAAGAGTAATCGGTAATTTGTTTGATCAGACAACAAAAAATACTGGATCAGACTCTATCTTTGTAAAAGGAACACGAATCGCTTATGAATCAAATGTCGTTGCTGATACAGCACTGGAACCTGATCAGACAGCTTCATACATGCTTGTAGTAAAGATAGATAAAGGACAAAAAGCAGAATATCACACTATGGATATAAATTGGGAGAAAACAAATTAAAATGTACAGATTTACACTAATTTCACTATTTATATCTTTTACCATTGCCCATAATGGTAATAATAATCGAACAATTGATTTCCCTGATCTTCCTGGTTTCAAGACATTGGTATGTGATCTACATATGCATACTGTTTTTTCTGATGGGAGTGTCTGGCCAAATATTCGTGTTATGGAGGCCAATAAAGATGGATTGGATGTAATTGCTACCACAGAGCACATAGAATATCAATCATGGATCAATGATATTCCTCATCCTGATAGAAACCGTTCATATGAACTTGCAAAAGGATTTGCTAAGAATTCAGATCTACTAGTATTAAATGGCTCTGAGATAACCAGAGAGATGCCTCCAGGGCATGCTAATGCAATCTTCTTAAAAGACGCCAATAAATTGATGGTAGATGATCCTATCGAAGCATTTCTTGAGGCCCGTAAACAAGACGCATTTATCTTTTGGAATCATCCTTATTGGGCCAGTCAGTCACCTGATGCGAGTGTGCCATTAGATCAACTCCATATAGAGATGATCAATAATAATCTTATTGAAGGTATAGAGATTGTTAATGATACAACCTATTCAAATGAAGCTTTTCAGCTTGCCCTAGATTATGACTTGACCATACTTGGAACATCAGATATACATGAAATAATTGACTGGCAATACCGTATACCATCTGGTGGACATCGTCCGGTCACTTTGGTATTCGCACGGGAGAAAAATGAAAGGTCTTTAAAAAATGCCTTACGAAATGGACAGACTGTTGTGTGGTTCAATAAAAAACTGATTGGTAAAAGTGATTTTTTATTACCATTGATAAACAATAGTTTAGAAGTTGAATCTGCGAGTTATATAACAAATACTACCATTGTACATATTGTCCTTTCAAATAATTCAGATGCTCCTTATACACTAAGAAATCAAAGCAACTATGACTTTTATAATGCAACCAATCTTATCACAATACCAGCTCATGGTCAGTCTATCATAGATGTCAGGACCATCGATAAAAAGAGGAAATTTGAATTGGAGTTTGAAGTCTTAAATGCATTAATTGCCCCGGATACAAATCCCATTTTCAGATTAGTTGTCAAACCAAGTCAATAAATAGATTTTAACCAAAAATCATTAACGATATTCTATCGATCTAAACAATGGTCACTTAGGACTATAACAATTAAACTAATCTTGAAATTTCTTAAATCCCTTTTTATTATTCATTTAGTTATAATAGGATCAGTGTATGGCGATAATAATTATCCTATTATTCTAATACATGGCTTTCTAGGATGGGGTGAAAATGAAGTAGGTGATGTGAATTATTGGGGAGGAAAAAGTGATATCGAGCAACATCTGATCGATAAAGGTTTCAATGTGTATTCTGTTTCTTTGGGCCCAGTATCATCAACATATGATTGTGCAATTGAAACTTTCTATCAAATCAAGGGAGGGCAGGTCAATTACGGTAATCAACATTCAAAAAAATATGACCTAGCTCAAAAGCCGAAAGAAAAATATTATTCGGGGTTTTATCCAGAATGGAATGAAAACCATCCTGTACATCTGATTGGATATAGTTTTGGTGGACTAACAGCCAGAATGTTAATTCACTTATTGAATTCAACTTTCGTTAATGATTCTAATGGAAAACCTGACGAGAGTAAATTATTGGGTAAATCCCTTAAAAATTGGGTAAAATCCATAACAACCATGTCAACTCCACATAATGGATCAACTCTATCAGATATTGTGGTGGACATTTTACCTTTCACAGATAATCTCCTCCCCATTGCAAATATTGTAAGTACAAGCTACTATGATTTTGATCTAGAACATTGGAATCTATCTAAAAATGAAAATGAAACATTAATAGAATATGTCAGCCGATTAACCAAACATCCAGCTTGGAACACAAAAAATAGTATTGCATGGGATTCCAGTATTCAGGGGGCAAAAGAATTGAATGATATTTTATTGATCGATCCGGATGTCTATTACTTTTCATCCAGTACAGTTGCAAGCATCCTGGACACTTCATCTGGTCATCATAAACCTTCAGAGTTTATCCATACCATGAGTTATCCATGGTCATGGCTTATAGGAAGATCAGAAGTTGATATGGGAGATGGGCAGAAAACTGATGAAACATGGTACAAAAATGATGGTACCGTAAACACCATTTCTATGAAAAGACCCTTTACTGGCAAAAACGGTCCTGAACCCATAATTGAATTATCCAAAAACGGCTTTATAAAACCAGGGATATGGAATTTCATAGGTGAATACGAGTATGATCATAAGACCTTTATTGGTCACTTTCTAAGTGATGAAGACAAAATTAAAGAGATAATGGATATTTTTGAAGATCATGCACGTCTGCTTTACACACTGCCATAAATAATACCATTTATACTTATTTTTAGTTTATCTTCTGGTGTGGGTGATAACAGCAATACAACACTAAACCAGCTAAAAACTATTCCAAATATGTTAAGTTTAAGCAGGCTGGTTTTAATGCCCGCAATGCTAATTCCCTCTTTTTTTATTACTGATGATCAACAAGCTCGAATGATATTCCTCGGGATGTTCATATTAATTGGTGTCACAGATAAACTCGATGGAACAATTGCAAGATATTTGAATCAAACCAGCCACTTAGGTGCAAAGCTAGATACTATGGCAGATATGGTGTTTTATCCCCTTATCGCTCTTTGGCTATATCGTTTCTCCCCGCAAGTTGTGGAAGGCTGGTGGTATTTGATATATATTCTTTTGACATTATTCTTCATCAAAATGTTGCTTGGAAAGAAAAAGTTTGGAGAAATCCCAGTATTCCATACCATAGGTGGTAAAACATTTGCAGCATCTCTTTACTTTTTTATGATAATAGCCATACTATATCCCGATATAGCATCTAAGGCTTTCCCTGTATTATGTGTGATTGGTTATTTAAATCAGATTGAAGAAATGTATATATTCATGACAAGAGAAAAGGTAGATGAGAATATTCGATCGGCATTTGATTAATGCTAATCACTTAAATTTAACTTATTGGTAACAAATTATTTAAATATAGTATAGTAACTTTAATACTTCATATAGAGTAATGATAATGAACAATATATTTCAACGATTAGCTTTAATAATAATCGTATTAATTAACTCGCAACAACTTCATGCGCATAAGGACCATAAAGATCGACCTAAAATGCCTGCAATAGGAGTAGTACAAGGATCCATAATTGACTCAACATCGATGAAACCAATTGAATATGCATCCGTATCTTTAGTAGACCTAGAACACAATGAACTAATTACTGGTGGACTAAGCGATAAAAATGGTCAAGTAAACATCACAGAAATTCCACTAGGTAAATATGTTGCTGTTATTGAATTCATGGGGTATAAAAAGAAAGAGATCGGTCCCTTGAACATCTACCCTGGCGAAGGGGGAGGAATAAGACAAAATATTGGTGAAGTTAAAATGAGCATATCTTCTTTGAACATGGCTGCAATTGATGTTATTGGCGATGAAAGTACTTTCATTCAAACAATTGATAAAAAAATATTCAATGTTGGGAGAGACCTATCTTCCTCTGGTGGTAGTGGAGCAGATGTTCTAAGAAAGGTCCCCTCTGTGGATGTAGACATCGATGGAGTTGTTTCAATTGCGGGAGATGCAAATGTGACCATTCTTGTTGATGGAAAGAGAAGTGGTAGAACCGGAAGTGGAAGACGTGGTGAGATCGAGAATATTGCTGCTTCCATGATAGAAAAAGTTGAAGTAATCACAAACCCATCTGCAAAATATGATCAAGATGGAGTTGGAGGG
>CAYOJL010000011.1:0-230 GCA_964404235.1 uncultured bacterium
CAACATGAACAGATGAATCTGCAGGGCAATCGAGATCTGCCCAAGCGCCAGATACGATAAGTACAGTTGAAAGAATAATACTATATAATTTTCTCATATGAGACTCCCTTTAGGGTTGGACGTTAAATTACAAAAAAAAATACTGATTCTGCAAACATCATATCTATTTAATTAATATCATTTTTTGGTTACTTATTTTAGCACCAGATCTTACTTGTATGAAATAAACT
>CAYOJL010000011.1:330-9205 GCA_964404235.1 uncultured bacterium
AGGTCAACAGGAAAGCCATCTACATCATTCCCATCATGATCAATGGCATAGACCTCGCCAGAGCTATTTACTCCATCATACGTTGTGAATATGATCTCATAACTACCATCTAGATCAAGATCTACTATAGCTGGAGAACCATATATACCAGCAGCTGGATTATAAGCCAATTCTTGTGTGCCATATGGACCTAGGATATATAATATTCCATCAGTTGAGCCAAAGATGATCTCATTACTACCATCATTATCCACATCTGCCACTGCAGGACTAGACCGGATATCACCCTCTGTACTGAATGGAAAACCATACATTGGCATGCCTGCTTCCATATACCCATAGAGCCGACCATTATCGCTACCAAAAAAGATATCATTGGTCATATTCCCATCTACATCAAAAATAAATGGAGAGGATTTGATAGCCATACCATCAATTGGAAAACCATATTGATGTAGGCTGATATTTATTTCAATAGGCAGATCAAGTTCATAAGGATACTGTTCATCGCTTGTGATAATATTCAAGTTGCAATCTATGCTTCCCATTGTAATCCCATCTTGAGCATGGATCTCAAACCAGTCCATTATGGGACCAAATGAGACCTCTCCCGGAGGTAATGGTTCCACAAACTGAACTATACTATCTACAATGATCAATCTTTCATCATCTGTAGTGAGTGTCATTAGGATACTGTCTGCATCAACGCCCCAATAGTTTACTATATTTATTCTTATGATTGCTGAGTCTCCTGGATTCAAAACTCCATCATTATCAGAATCTTGCTGAAAACTGAGAGAACTAAAATCCAGGTTGGGATAATGAAACTCATTCTCTAATAAACCCGGATGGTAATTTTCTGTTACAGAATATCCTCTTTCGGCCTGACCAGGTGTAAAATCATAGGCACAATTAGTATAATTCATGATATTTGTAACAGGATCATTCCCTTCAATATCTGGACAAGTATCTTGATTTGGGTCACAGTTGTAGATTCCATCATAGTGCATAGCAGGCGTATCACTAACTTGATCATTTGAAGCTGTACAATTGCCTTGAAAAGTATGAAACAGACCAAAATAGTGTCCTGCCTCATGCTCTAGAGTACCACCTAATATGGCCGAATAATTTATAGTGGTACCTTGCCAATAACTGTCTTCTGATGAATTAAATGGAAAATAATTCCAGCCAAGAACGATCCAACCATCTTCTGCCTCAGTTAAAACAGACCAGACATTATAATAATGAACAGGATCTATGGCAGTCTGAGATCTCATCTGCTGTTCATCTGAACTCTGATTAGATTGCTCATCAGGCTCAAAAACATACCAGTCATCATTCTCATGCCTGGTAATAGTATCAAGTGTAAAATAAAAATTAAAGACCTCATTATACTGATCATTTAATATATCTACTGCAGCTTGGATCTGACTATCTGGAATATTACCTTGCCCTGATGATGAGTGAATAACGTGCCAAGCAACCAATACATTTACCGGGTCATCATCGGGAGTACGCTGGTTATTATTAAATGAAGAAGCTATAGTTTTATTGACCAGTTCGATCTCTTCATCTGTTGGGTCCTGTGTGCCACATTTTGGGATAGGGTCCTGAGCAAAAATATTAATGCTAAATAATAAAACTATTATTGTACAGTTCTTTATCATACTTAGTGCATTATTTAATTAGTATCATTTTTTGGTTACTTATTTTAGCACCAGATCTTACTTGTATGAAATAAACTCCTGTAGGCATACCTTGACCTCGAGCATCTAGACCATTCCATCTCACTGTATAGTATCCTGCATCAAGTTCCTTATCCATCAAAATGTTCACCAGGCGACCGGTTGCATCAAAGATCGTGACATCCAGATCATTCCTTTCCGATGTTTGAATATCGATCCTGGTAGAAGGATTGAATGGGTTTGGATAATTAGGACTAACATAGAACACTTCTGGAATTATATCTTCTTCCTGATCCACAGCCACTAATGTCATTGCCAATGATCCAGTACGATCTAGATTACCACGATGAAGTTTCCAGGATGGACGATCCCCTTTATCTGTCTTGATATCAAATACCTGTAAACCTTGGGTTGTCCCAAATATGATCTCATAATCCCCATCATTATCAAAATCACCTATGGCAGGTGAGGATTCAATATTCCCACTTAGATCTGTTGGAAAATTATTGAACAAGGTCGCATCATGATGGAATACATAGACCATTCCAGATTTCATAGCAGCAACCACTTCCAGGTCACCATCATTATCAAGATCAGCAGTGACAGGCTCGGTTAAAGAATTAAATTCCATATCAACTGGCCAACCATCCAACTCAACACCATCCATTGGGTTCCATACATGGATCATGTCATCATAGCCTGCAAATAAAAGTTCATGGCTCCCATCATCATTCAGATCAGCAACCGAGATACCACCTCGGATATCATCACCTACATCATATGATGCCATCTCCGTACCATCATGATGTAAAACATGTAATAGGCCACTATCATTTCCTGCCACGATCTCAAGATCACCATCACCATCCAGATCCACCAATGTCGGTGGTGCGTTGAAACGATTGGTTGATGTGAAAGGAAAACCTTCTTTCACTGCCCCTGTATGATCTATGGCATATATATTATCATCCCAGGTACAAACAACAATATCTGGATGACCATCAACTTCAAGATCACCGGCAGCAGCACCGACCATCATCTTTTCATCCAGGTCAACAGGAAAGCCATCTACATCATTCCCATCATGATCAATGGCATAGACCTTACCAGAATTTCCGTCTTGGGTGGTAAAAATGACCTCATACTCTCCGTCAACATTAAGATCTACTATAGCTGGAGATCCGACAATACTGCCAGGTGTGTAGTAAAGTAATTCTTGGGTGCCAAAGGGGGTGAGTATATATAAATTTCCATTATTTGATCCAAAAACAATCTCGTTGACGCCATCTGCATCAATATCTCTAACAGCAGGACTTGAGCGAACATCATCTCCTGCATTAAATGGAAAACCATATTGTGGATATCCTGCAATGGTATAACCATAAAAATTGCCATTGTCACTTCCATAAAATATTTCCGCGATACCATTGCCATCAAAATCACCCACTATTGGTGATGATTTGATAACCATGCCATCCACTGGGAAACCATATTGGTTTAAAGAAAGACTAAGATCAAACTCTACTTCTGTCTCATAATATGGTTCTTCCGTACCAGCTTGAAGATGTACTGTACATGGAATATCGCCTAACGCTACATCTTCAAATGCGTAAATTAGAAAATGATCAATTAGTGTGAATGCTGTTCCACCTGATGGGATAAGCGTGGTAAAGGTTATTTGGTTATCAATTATAGCAATACGATCATCTTCAGTTGAGATCGTTGCTACCACATTTTCTGCATCTGCCCATCCTTCCTCATTGCCAATAACAAGTTTTACTTTGACCTGTTCACCGGGATTGAATACGCCATCTTCATCTGTGTCATTCAAGTAATTCACATCAGAAATATATAAGCTAGGAAAAACACCTGCACTAAGAGCTTTAAAAATATTCAAACGACCAGTACCTAGCATTCCTTCCAAGGACTGACCCTGACAAGTGCCTTCCATATCAGAAAATTCATCTGTGTTATTAATAATTCTATCTTCAACCCATTCTATTTCCGCATCAGGGAATCTTGACCATACTAATGCAACAGCACCTGCTGTCATAGGTGATGAAAAAGAAGTTCCCCAGTAACTACCATAACCATTATTTACATTTGTCGTCCAAACACCTTCTCCAGGTGCACAAAGGTCTACAGTCTCACCTGCAGTTGCCCAGCAACCAAAATTATCACCGGGTCCAATTGCTGATACCGATATCACATTATTACAGCATGATGGAGAATGCAGATCAAAATTGGTATTGCCATCATCTCCACCATTACCTGCTGAAGCTACTAGAATTGCTCCATAGTTATTATATGCATTATTAATCACTCCTTGGTAGCCACCACAGCCACCCCAGCCACCCCAACTCATATTAATGACATCAGCTCCCATTTGCGCTGCTGCAAGTATACTGTTTGCACCATGGGTAATATATTGACCATCATTGGAATTATTGACTCCCATTATCTTTACAGACCATCCCACAGAAGCAACACCATTATTATTATCCGTACTAGCAGAAACGCAACCTGCTACTTCTGTTCCATGAGCATAGCTATTATTAACTGGCATGGGATCGTTATCATTGAATGCTACATCCCAGCCTACAAAATTATCCTCATAACCATCCTCATCATCATCTATACCGTTCTCGTCATCAGGGTCAAAGATCCAAGTATTCCCTGATTGTACGATGACTACCCCATCACCATCAGCATCTTCACCCAGATTTTGCCATACATTTCCAACCAGATCAGAGTGATCCCATTCAAAGCCAACATCCGTTACAGCGACAACTATTTCACCATCCTCTACGTAACCTGGTATGTCACCATTCTCAATATCCCATAGGTCATATGCTAGGTCCGCCTGAATAAGCTCGAGCCCATATTGCTGACCCCATCTTGGATCATTTGGGATATAGTCTGGTTTGATAATTTGCATGGTCTCAGAACTATATATACAATCAAGTAATTCAATATTAGTAACTAATCTTTCTATATCTGATCGATCAGGTGCGAATGCAATTACATAATATCTATTGAGATATATATCACCATCACGATCTGTAGGTCGTGCGCTGGGAAGCCACTGGCTTATACCATTTGCTCCGATCCTGTCCATCTCATCATTTAATTCCTTTATATTTGTTCTACCTATAGTTTCATTTAATTGAAAATCTTCAATCGAATTATCTATATATACTAACATACGATCATTATAGATATCACTATAGGCTAATTGGAATAGAAGTTGAGTTACAATTAAGAGTTTTTTCATTATGTCATTTCTTTAGTTAAAGGCAGAACTACTTTAGAGATCATGCCTTAATTTTATTATATATCTTTAAATCTATTTCATCAATACCAATTTCTTTGTAGATGAAAAAATATGAATACCACCTTGACCTTTTACATCTATAGAATATAGATACATACCTGATGGAAGATCAGTAGCGTTCAAATTAAATGAATGATGTCCTGCATCTAAATTATCACTCAATAGATCTTTAACCTTCCTTCCGGTCAGATCATAGAGATACATTGAAACAAGCCCATCTGAAACAAGAGAAAATTCTATAGTTGTGACAGGGTTAAATGGATTTGGATAATTCTGTTTCAATTCAAATAATTCTGGGACATCTGGCCTTATATCATCATTAGAGACCAAAGCATTGGCTGAGTCAACCTCTGCCCGAATCATCATCGCACCTTCAAAATAATTACCGAATGGTTCAAAGCCCACTCCTATACCCACATCAATATAACTGTTTTCTGAAGGACTATCTGAGTCAACTCCGACAGGTGGTGTTTGATCCGTTTCTACCCACCCAACATAAAAACTACCACTCTCAATGACAACTTCGTAACTGCTTAGCGGTACTGGCGTCCAAGCTCCACCAGCAAAAGTTGTTGGAAAATTTTCTACCAAAAGAGTGCCTGGCATACCATCATCTCCATCATCATCCCAGACATTGACAAGGCCAACACCATTGGAAGATCCAACACAATAAAAACTTGCTCGATATAGATCTACAGGGTAACTGTTAGGTGTGAACTTTACACATAGAGGATTATAGGTTCCTGCGTTTATACTGGTTTCCTCTGTCCCATCATCGTATGCTAACTCATAGATGGTCTGCGCCTCCGGAATAGCACAAATAGGTCCTGCAGGGTTCCCTTCTTCCCCACTGTAAACTGCAGTTATCTCATAGCAATATTCGTTTCCATTCTGCACAGTATTATCTGTGTATTGATTCTCTTCAATTCCAGAGCCATTGAACATCATATTGAATTCATCCCCATTCACCGATCTATAAACATTAAAAACAGGAGTTTGACCACCAACAGTTGTAACATTAGCCGTGATCCCAAATTCACCATCAGTTAAACCATATTCATATGCAACTTCTGTCCATGGCTGCCACCCACCAAGGTTCGCCCAAGAATATTGGCCAGGCGCATTGTCTGCATCTATGCCAACTCCAACAGTAGTACTGATCTCGATCGCCAGAACAAAATCTCCTGTAAAGGTCCAACCTAGGTCAAAATTATTCCATTGACCTTCCTGTAATGTGATCTGAGATGTGTATGTTGCCTCTGCCTGAGGTAGACCAGCGAGTACAGGAAAACCATATAGAGTAGTAGCACCACTAAAACCAGGTTCTCCCCAAACAGAACATGAATTTGCATATGCTGCATCTGCACCATATGGCATATCAAAATATTCACCCATAACTGATGTTCCTGAGGACATCATGACAGCATCTTCAAATGAACCATCAACATTAGATATCTCTTCATTATCATAACTTCCACCAGCTGGCATATCCCAGACAACGACAACTTGATTATCGAGTCCATATACTTGAAGGTTTTCAACCATCGGAACATCATTATATGCTACATTCCAAATATGGACATCATCAATAAAAAGCCCATCACCATTACCGCCATCATCATTATCATCAACTCTGCTTGTAAATCTGATCCTAATATCATCTCCGGCATATTCTGATATATCCAGTTGTGCATTCCCATTAAATGGAGCGCCTGGAGGATATTCTTCCCATCCAAGACTTCCAGGTCTTGTTATATCGCCATAATCATAGAAATATTGTTCCCAAGCAAATTCTAAACCATTCATGGGAACCATGCTTGTCTCATCATCAGCATTATCAAGAAATACAACATTTCCATCTCCATCTGTAACTGTAATATCATCAATTCTAAAACCAGTTAAAGAATTATCATCAGGTGTGGAATATGCAGGATCCGATCCAAATGCAAATTGGATGATCACATCCTGTCCTCCATAAGCACCAAGATCAAAATTAACTTCATGCCAATCAGCCTGATCACCCCAACCTGCGGCTACTTGTTCTAATGAACCTCCACAATCATATTCGCTATCATTATAGATCCAACCATAACCATAATAAAAATCATATGGATCATCACCATTTAGAATATTCCAGGTAGATCCACCATCATTTGATATACGCACATTCGCAGCGTCCCAACCATCGGTACATGTTCCTCCTACCGTTGCACCCGCATAATCTTCAATACCCCACTTCATCATAGCAGATAAATTCCCACCAACAGGAACTGTCATCGTAGGTGATTGCAGAACTTGGACCCAAGCGTCAAGATATCCTCCAACTCCGGCATCACCGCACCACCAACTTTGACCGTCATATGCATCTGATGATGTTTGATGAAAATAAACCGGAACATCACTTACATTGGCAATATCCACCCAGTAATAATCTTCAAGATAATTATCACCATCTCCATCAAAATCAGGGAAGTCTACCCATAGTGCGAAATTCATTTTTAGCAACTCATTCTCTGATGTAAGGTTTGGGACACTGATAACGGGTGATACCAAGCTTGAAACAGCATCAAAATTATCATCATCAAAATGAAAACTATGAGTTGGGCTATAACTAGATTCTTCTGTTAATTCCCAACCTTCTTCTGCTGTCCAGTCAGATATATCACCTTCAAAATCCTGTAGCCAGATTGTAGATGTATCATCGCGAGTGGTCCGTGAATTATGATGTGCAATATCATTATTAATGGAACCATTCAATGATATTAAGTTTCGTTGAAGTTGCGTACCACCGGTATGGATCTTATATGTAATATCCTTTGCTACAAGAAAATTGATCATGATAAATAATAGTTTACTCGAACGCATGGGATTCTCCATCTAATTTAGTATTAAAACGATAAAGTGGGACTTTGCCCTCACAAAGTCCCACTTTAATATTTAAACGATATTAATGATTATGATCTTTATTTCATCAACACTAGCTTACGGGTCTTATTGATCCCATTCGCCGTCATGCTGTAGAAATATACACCACTTGCCAGTTCAGAACCATCAAAGGTATACTGATGTGAACCTGCATCACGATGTTCACTAAGCAAAGATCTTACTTTCACACCGCGAATATCAAATAGGTCTAATACGACATCTCCTGACTTATCCATATCATATTTTATATGAGTGATCGGATTAAATGGATTTGGATAATTTTGCTCAAGTGTGAACTTCGTTGGATTTAGATCTTCATAGTCATTACCTACCTCACCACCTTCACCTTGGGCATCATTACTATATACGCCTACGTATACCCTATTCATAAAGTCTTCATATCCAGTAGAAGGTGGATATGTTTCTGTATAGAAATCTGGCATTTGAAAAAAGATAGATACATCATCATCTGAACCTGTTGAAGCAAGATGGATACCTACCTCTAAAGATTTATCTGGATATATACCACCTGGTGTATTCGTAACATTTTCTAGTTCGGTCCATGAAGCACCAAGATCTGTAGACTTCATCATATAGATGTCTATATCCTGCGGATAATAGAACATCGTATCCTCACTCCAAGTAAAATCAGATCCTTCATACCCAGCATACCACATCACCTGACTATCTTCTTCTCCACTCATAGTTATTTGTGGATAGAAGTAATACATTGGAGGATAAGAACCTGAGTTGATATGAGGTATATCAGATGTGCCCCAGTCAGCATAATATGTATCAGAGAGATCGTTCAGTAAACTTGCTCTCCAATTATTAGGCTGATCCATTGGGTCAGGGTTATAGAAGTAATAATGACCACCACTTCCAAAACGTCCCTCAAGATAAAGAGTATCTGCTAATCCATTACCATCTG
>CAYOJL010000011.1:9305-39745 GCA_964404235.1 uncultured bacterium
CCACTTCCAAAACGTCCCTCAAGATAAAGAGTATCTGCTAATCCATTACCATCTGCATCCTCACAACCACCAACTGAATCTGGACATACCATTGGTACAGCTACTGTAGTAAAATGTAGCCCACCATCTGCATCAGTCCTGACATCGAAATCATAGTAAAAGAACCAGCCAGGTGTAAGAAAACATGGACCATCTACATTTGAATAAAATATTGAGTCCCCACAAGGTACTTCGATTGTATCTCCAGTAGACTCATCAACACTATCACATACTGCATCAGGATACCATAATTGATTTGGATAATCCTCTGGATTATCAGTAAACATTTGATATAGTGAATCAGATAATCTTACAAGCGTTTCATCATTGATATAATGGTATCCTGACCCCTCATAGCCTTCATCGGATGTCCAGGTTTCACCATAATCTTCGGTCTTTTTAAACCAAAATGTATGAAGCAATGGCTCTTCGGTATCACTATAATATGAATAGCTAATCTGCCCCATATATCCCACACCATCTGGGTTTATATGGAAATCAGGCCTAGAAGTATAATTACCATAATCGTACCATAATGGATCGCCAGTAACTGTCATGTCTCCATCACTCGCGATGATATATGGATCATTAAGAATAAAATATCCATTAGCGTGAAAATTACTTGATATGAAGAAATAATCTGCAGGTGTGTTGGACCATGCATTATAGACAGAAGTCAATCTTGGTGTTCCTCCACCACTATTTACCCAAGAATTACCATTCCAGAGATCCATAGGATCACATGGTGTTGTATTACAACCATTATTTAAATGAAAAGGATTTACCCAGGTAGAGAACTCACCAATACCTTGAGAATCATATGTATAAAGCGGATAACCACCGTAGGTACCACCGCCATGATCTGAATTGGTATATTCATTCCAAATTGCTGTTGGATTTCCACCTGGTGCAAAGCCAGCACTTGGATAACGACCTTGAGGAGTTCCTGTAGCCGTTGGAAGATTTGGTTCTTCTTCGCCTGTTGGATAACGTGTGTTCAATGTTTGCTCTGTGAACCATTCTTCACCATCTTCTGACTGTGAAGCACCAATATAACCAGCAGTAACATTTAATCCCTGGAACTGCCTGTATACAGTGAGATACCCCTCATCAAGAGCATACGCTAAAGGATTTGGGGTTGGGTTATAAGGTCCATATCCATTCAAGGATGAATCAAGCAAGGTAGCAAACCATTCACTATCCCTTCCCGAATGCTGCGTGATAGGACCAAATCTATGGTCAGCGCCAAATGTATTTATATAAGCCGGTTCCACTAATGTTGGCAATTTTTTTGGTGGTGTTTTTGCCACACTTTTGCCAGTATGTATCGCACGTCCGAATAGAGGAACAGCAACTATTAGGGCTAAAACAATCATAACTGATCTTTTCATAGGTTTTCTCCACATGATTTATTGATATTAAAAATTATTTATAGCGGTATGTAGGACAACTAAAATACTTTGCTTATTATATGAGAAGCAAGGATTGTGATAAAATTAAAATTTCAATCCGATCGCTAGCTGATTTGTATAATTCAGGATATCATAATCCACAAATGCATAATCAACGGTCAGTGCCCATTTGCCCAATCGAACATTTGCACCTGCGCCTAAACTCAGTCCTGCAGTGTCATGATTAAGATGTGTTCCCATACGAACAAAAGCCAGATTCTGCCAACCATACTCTAACCCCATACTTCCATATACAACATAATCACTGGGCTTGATACCATCTATACTTACGATCAAGCTATGTTTATCATTCTTTATAAATGGACTCTCAGGTCCCATCACCTTATTCTCTATTCCCAATCTAAATGTAAGTGGCAAAGGAAACTTATCTGTGATCCTCTGTAAACTACCATCCACATCAATGGTGTCTGCGACCTGAACACTTAGATCTTCACCTGTATATTGTACCTCTGGTCCAAAATTGGTAATACTCATCCCTAAGATGGTATTATAGATACCTGTCTGGAAATTAGAGCCAATATCATAGGAGATCGTCTGCATCTGAGTCTCAGCGATCTTATCACTGATATAATTGAGCGACCCTCCTACTTTTAAACGATCTGTAAGATTACGTGCAAAGGTCGCCCTCGCTGAAAGAGAGAGCACTTTAAAATCCTCACCGGTCCCATCTGGGAATAACTCTGTTGTGACCTCCATAGGACCACTATCAAGATAGAATAAGTGAAGACCTGCAAAATTAGATGGGCCCATACGTGTACCGTAGGTCAATACACCATGTGTGATCCCTGCTAGATAGCTAACTTGAGAAAAATATGCTTCACTCTTCTCGATATAGCCAATACTTGCTGGGTTATAAGGTATGCCTGATACACCGCGACCTGATGCAACAAAAGAACCACCCATACCGATCGCACGAGCAGAGGTCTCTAACTTCAAAAAACCAGCTGCTGCTGTTGCAACCTTTGTGACCACATCAGGTATCTCACGGTATTGACCCAATAATAGAACCGGGAAAAGAAGTATGAATATCCTCTTCATCGTATCACCGCAAATTTGCCAATATGATACTGCGTCTTTTTAATAAGCCTTTTATTATCATATTTACTGTTTGAATAATAATCATTTTCTAAACTGCCTTGAATATCACCCTCATCATCATATGTATCAATACAATATTCTTTTTCTTCTGGAAACTCTATAACATATAAATAAAGCCCTGGAGCCACTTCTGGACCATCCTGATTATTACCTGTCCTTAGGTTCCACCAAGCATTACCATCAAACTGTTCCTGATGATCAAAAGAGGTAACATGCTCACCAGCTATGGTATAAACGGATATGCGACATTCTTTAGGTAAATGAGTGAATCGGATCCTACGTTGATTTGGAGTCTCGTTAAATTTTGAGCTGGCTTTGTAAGGGTTAGGAACAACCTTGATCGAGTCCAAACATAAAGTGTCAGGGATACCGACCTCTTCACCTAGCTTGGACATATCTGAGAACCAATTATCCCCATCTACAAATAATTTGTGTGGTCTAATCAATAGCTCTTCACCACCTTTCCATGGGTAAGCTGGTCTCCAAGGGTTATTCCTTACGCCATCATCCTCTTGATCTGAGAAAACAGATTGTGGCTTGGTTCCAGCATCTGTTGGTACTTTAGCATGCCATAAGGTACCTTGATAAAAAACAGTATCCCCCTGATCATACCCTTTTACATCATCGTATGCCTTTCTATTTTTTTCACTGTTTGGAATAGGAAGAAAAAGATCCATATTATAATTATATGCCTCTAGCCATGCACCTGCTATGCGAAGGGAATCCTTTATCATGAAAATATCCTCACCAGCTGTCCATACATAATCAGCTGCTCCATTACCATAATCGATCGGAGATGCATCTTCAGAACCATAATCATTACACAAAAGCCCAACTTCTTTGCCAGTATAAACATTTGTTATCCTAAATGGGAAATACATTTTACCTGGACCCGAAGTATTTGTAATAGATATCGCTGTCCCACTGTCCGGCTCAGAAAAGAATTCTAATTTATAGTCAAAATTCAATCTTCTGAGATAGCTGGTCACATTTGTATAAGATAAAGATGGGATAGTAGAAAAATAAAGATTGAAAACCTTTGCGCTATCCATGGCACCACTGTCAGGACTTGTCCATGACCATAACAATGTATCAATGGCCACAGGGGGAACAGCAGAAACATCTAGCGGAATTTTATTTTTGATCTTGAAACGAATACCTTTGAACTGGTCACTCCATCTCCCAACAGGGGTTATAATATTATAGTCAGGTACTACATAGGACCCATTCTCATAAATAGTACCCGGCAGACCAGATATAGAGTCCTTCTCAAAAAAGTTTAGATTATCTTCGTAATATGTAACAGTCGATGTTGGAGCGCCTGAACTATCTTGGACGACATATCCAAATACACGTGGATTTTCACACGCCATTCCATCTACTGCAGTACTGCTCTGATCCGCCTCTATCTCATATTTTACATTATCTTGAACAATTTTTGTTCGATCAACAATGAAGTAGTCCCTATCCCCTGTACCTATATTTAAAAGATCTGATGTGAACAAGGCTTCAATATCGCTAGCATCAGGAAAAGAAATATCCAGTGCGGTATAGCCTGGGACAACTGTAATAAAATTATGGTCGCCTGAATCACCTCGAGCTGACTCTAAAAATGGGAAACCTCTATAAGGATTGGCATCTCTTCTGATCCAGTTCCCTGCCTCATCAAAAAAATCAACAGAGTCAGGCCCATAGAATTCACCAGGATTAGAAACAGGCCAGATCGTATCAGCATTGAAAATTCCAGATGAATCTGTTTCAGCAAGAGAAAGTTGAAACTTAGGTAGGCCCATATCATAGGCTGTAACAGTATAAGTATATTCTACACCATCAATCACATTTGAATCAACATATGAATATTCCAATCCCGTATTACTTCCTAAGTTAAAACGGGGTAAATAAGGATCTAGACCCGCTACTGATGTTTGCCTAGTATCCTCAGATTCGCATTCACCATTATGGTCATAAATACAATGGAAAAAATCTTCTTCATAATCAAAATCAAATTGCGCATAAGGAATCCAACCAACAAACTCACCATTAAAGTCATATAGTTTATCATTATCACCACCCCATGTAATGCCTCCATCAATAGATCGATATAACTTATAGCCCTCAAAATCTGAATAACCAGTCAAAGAATCATATGATGCCTCTGATGAAGCATCCCAAGAAACAAGGACCTGAGCGTGACTTGCAACCGCATATACTGTTGGACTCACTGGAGCAGAAAAATTACTGAATATAACTTCTACAGTATCATAACTAATGGCATTCTCACTATCCATTACCTTTAAACTATATATATAGCTTGAGTAGTGATTATCTGGATCCAGATCTGATACAGCTACCGTTGGTTCTGAAACAAGAGAACCTGTTGGAGTGGTCCATTCATAACTAACAGATTCCCCATCTGGGTCAAATGAATTCCCTGCATCAAGAGTGATCGTTGTTGATTCAAACTTAGCGATCCTCCTGGTCTCTCCTGCATCTGCAACAGGGCACAAATTATCTTGAATTACTATATTCACTGTATCATGGTCTGTACAATAGCCATCATTGACCGATAACGCTACCCTATAGGATGTAGATTCAGTCAGGTCGGTTGGGCTTATGATCGTTGGTCTATCGGTATTTGCATCATCAATGCTCAAACCATCTAATGAGGTCCAATTGTAAGTAAGTTCATTCCAATTCACATCATAAGATTGACCAGCAGAAAGCGTGAATTGATATTCGCATGTATTAATATCACTACCAGCATTGGCGACCGGTGCATCATTATCTAGATAAATTACCCTAACAGTATCGTTCGTACTCTGTATAGCATCAGATACTGTAAGTTTGAATGAGAACGTTTGATCTGCATCAGTAGTTGGAAAATTGAAAACAGCTACAACTGAGTCTGATACAACAAAGTTATTGTCAAATCCATCTAATGAGGTCCACTCGTATGTAATATTCTCATCTTGAGGATCTTCTGAATCAGACCCATCAAATTGCGCTGAAAGATCACAGCCATTACTGAGGGTCTGATCATCCCCTGCAACCGCTCTGGGACACATATTAGACTGTATAAATACAATAACCGTGTCTAGATCCTCACAAGAACCAGATTCATTATAGGCTCTAAGCTGCACCAGAAATTCTGTATCCTCAGACAACTCATCTGGATATTTGAATCTGGGATCTGCTTCATCAGATTCACTGTTCGTTATAACAAGTGATTCTTGCCAACTGCCATCTCCAACAACTGTAAGGACCGTCCATTCATAGTTTACTTCACCCTCTGAAACCGATGAACCAGTACCATCTAGATAAGTATAATTTGAAGATGAACCATCACCATCACATATCGAAAGATCAGTGCCTGCATCAGCACTGCATTGGGCATGGATAGAACCCAGACCAAAAACAGAAACAATAGCCAATATTATCAAATTTTGTTTTATCAAAATTTCAATCCGATCGCTAGCTGATTTGTATAATTCAGGATATCATAATCCACAAATGCATAATCAACGGTCAGTGCCCATTTGCCCAATCGAACATTTGCACCTGCGCCTAAACTCAGTCCTGCAGTGTCATGATTAAGATGTGTTCCCATACGAACAAAAGCCAGATTCTGCCAACCATACTCTAACCCCATACTTCCATATACAACATAATCACTGGGCTTGATACCATCTATACTTACGATCAAGCTATGTTTATCATTCTTTATAAATGGACTCTCAGGTCCCATCACCTTATTCTCTATTCCCAATCTAAATGTAAGTGGCAAAGGAAACTTATCTGTGATCCTCTGTAAACTACCATCCACATCAATGGTGTCTGCGACCTGAACACTTAGATCTTCACCTGTATATTGTACCTCTGGTCCAAAATTGGTAATACTCATCCCTAAGATGGTATTATAGATACCTGTCTGGAAATTAGAGCCAATATCATAGGAGATCGTCTGCATCTGAGTCTCAGCGATCTTATCACTGATATAATTGAGCGACCCTCCTACTTTTAAACGATCTGTAAGATTACGTGCAAAGGTCGCCCTCGCTGAAAGAGAGAGCACTTTAAAATCCTCACCGGTCCCATCTGGGAATAACTCTGTTGTGACCTCCATAGGACCACTATCAAGATAGAATAAGTGAAGACCTGCAAAATTAGATGGGCCCATACGTGTACCGTAGGTCAATACACCATGTGTGATCCCTGCTAGATAGCTAACTTGAGAAAAATATGCTTCACTCTTCTCGATATAGCCAATACTTGCTGGGTTATAAGGTATGCCTGATACACCGCGACCTGATGCAACAAAAGAACCACCCATACCGATCGCACGAGCAGAGGTCTCTAACTTCAAAAAACCAGCTGCTGCTGTTGCAACCTTTGTGACCACATCAGGTATCTCACGGTATTGACCCAATAATAGAACCGGGAAAAGAAGTATGAATATCCTCTTCATCGTATCACCGCAAATTTGCCAATGAATGGATCACTCGATTTTCCGGTTTCTTCTACATGGAAAATATAAAGTCCGGGTGCAATCTCTTGGTTATTGATACTTCTCATATCCCACCATGCATTGCCTGACTCTGTATCATCATGATCAATGGTGCCAACCGCCTCTCCTGTCAATGTATATATACGAATTGTACATTGGGCAGGTAGGTTCGTAAATCTTATTTGCCTTAGATGCTCTCCCTCTTTAAAACCAGAGTTTACTCTGTAGGGGTTGGGCACAACACCAACATCTCCTAGAGAGGATACAGGCATTACACCAGGATAGACCTGCACAAAATTTCTATCCAGGACCGTGGTCCCTTTTGAGTTCTCAATAGAAGCATAACCATCAGGGTCCGCCCATTGATCAGGATTAGAATAATTTGTATCGACCTGCACTACATACTGACCTCCACCAACATCATTATATGTCTCTTCAAATGGCGGCTCAACACCCATATCATAGGCAACAACAGAATAGGTATACTCTAAACCATCAACAACATTTTGATCTTTGAACAAATAGTTCATGGTATCCCCATTAATGACCACTGGTTCATCCAATCTCACACTCTCAAAACCTGTATCATTACCTAAGCTGAACCATGGAAAGTAAGGGTCTTGTCCATTGATCGCATGGCCTCTTCTTAATTCTTCTGGACAATCAAAACTTCTCGAATAAACACAATGAAGCGAATCTTCTTCTGCCGAAAGGTCGTACTGCTGGTATGGCCTCCATCCTGCAAAGATACCATCTGTATCATAGATCATATCTTCTGCATTGCCCCATGTGTTACCACCATCACCACTCTTGTATATTTTATATCCTTCAAAATCTGCATACCCGGTCACCACATCTCTTGAGTCCTCTGCATGATCATTCCAATAAATATTGACCTCGCCCTGGCCGGTCACCGCATGTACAGTTGGCCTGGATGGTGGTGTGAATCCTTGATATCGAGAATTATACATGACCTGTGCAAAACGAGCATTATTAATTAGATCTGTTTCAGTTTGACCAAAAATAATACAGAAAGAGAAAGGTACTTCTCTACCAACCGGTAGATCAAAAGGCCCACAACTCATGATCAAAACACAGTCCAATCCCTCAGGGTCTCTTTCATAGACAGGTTCTAACTTTAATCCTTCTACAGAGTCAAAATGGGGGTTTAGTTCTTCTCCTAGATCAGTTCCTGGGTTTGGCGTATGAAAATGCCAAGCTTTTTCACCCTCGCTTAAATTTGAGGTATCTCCAACCATCAATTTGTAAAGTATCTCTTCCTTATTTCTTGCGACTGGGCAGCCTTCATATCCAGCATAACAACTACTTGAATTAGATTCTGGGGATACAACACCCGGACGTTGATACCAATCTACCCAGTGCCAGTCGGTCATTTTTAATGGTTCTCCTGGAAATATATCGATCGTTCCATCCTGATCAAGATCGACAGGGTCTGTTGCTCTTGGTGAGTCAAGCAACTGGGTTGCAACTACACCAAACTCATTTCCTGGGTGCGATGTGACAGATGGCTCATCAAGTGTATATCCTGCAACCCCTGAGAGCCCATCATGATCACCTATCATTGCCATACTGATCAACATCCTATCATTATTCACCTCAAATATTTCCCAGTAATACTTCATAAAATCATCATCATTGGTATGTAATCCACCATTATACCCAGCCCAATCACCCATAAGAACATCGGCATCCATATAGAACCCCAATGACATACCACTATAATCAAATCCTTTACCTCGATTAAGCTTAGTTCCATCAGGCATGATCATAGCTTCACCACATTCTTGATTACCATCTTGATCTAGGATCGGATTACCATCTTCATCTTCAGCACACCAGTCACCGCTTTCATTACGGACCTTTACAGTAACAAACATGATATCTTCTGCATATGATACCCCATAAGAATGGGCAGTCGCCTTAACACGGAGCCCCATTGGGTAACCTGTCTGCTCATATTTATCATTGGTATTAACATTATTTGCTCTATGAGACCATCGATCATCAAACTCCATATATACATCCATATCGGAAACAAATCTTCCAGGGACCTCTTCCCAACAGTTAGGGTCTTTCCTAGAATAGGAACAACCAGGAAGATTGACATTGTAATCCTGTGACCACCATCCAGGCCAGAAAGATTCCATTAGACCGGTTGACATATTCATGTTAGTAGGCCAAGTATTTGAATATGCTGAATGTGCTAGAACCGGATATGTATCATCACCAGAGACCCAAGGAGTGGAGCCAAAAATATCGCTTGCATTATACTCGGTCTGATGTGAATTCGTTCTTGCCATAGTGGAAGCATGCCAGTCAGTTTTATATTCAGTACTAATGAAATGAGATTCTGCTGCATTCGCTCCATAGTATACATAGTTATCATCATCCGTCCATTCTTCCAGATCTTCGCCATAATCATAAAAATCAAATTGTGATTCCCGGCTGATCAATGCAGGTCTTAATGCCCAGGGGTATATGAACCCTACTCTGGCAGTTGTTTTATTTGGATCAGAATCACCAAAAGTGCTTAGGACGATCTTCCTATCTTCATGGTTGAAATAATACTGTTTATCAGAGTTGATAGCATCTACCGAAGAAACCTCATTATTTGGATTGTAAAGCCCATCGTCATTACCCAGCTCGAATAATACACCTTTGTATGTTGTATCACCTGAAACTGGATACCAGTCATCATATGCATTAGAGGACTCCCATATACTGTATAATGGGAATCCTTCTTCATCGACAACGGTCTCAACGATCTCCCATGTAAAATGAGCAGTATTCTTATGACCAGGTACAGCACCTATGAATGATACTGCCGGTAAATAGGAATATTCACCCCAGATACCAGAAGGATGGACATCCCAATTGATCACAGCCCCATAATTAGTGATGGCACTTTTTACCCGGCCTTGATCAATAAACCCTTTTGCTCTATCACTCATGGGATTAGTAGGAAATGGATTATCACCAATTTTCGCAGTTACAGATCTTCTGAATGGGTCAGGGGAACTTGGTGCATCTTTCAGGCTCCCATCTTTTGCCGATAAAAGTGAGATGAATATGATAGCAATAGGTATATTTTTAAATGTATCAGTCAAAATCGATCCTTATAAAAAAGTTTATTTCACGAGGTGTGGAAAGGCGCCAAGGCCTATCATAGTAGGCACTAGATTTATCAGCATAAACACCAGCACCATTAGGATCCGTACCAGGGAGTCCTACATAATTTGTATAGTAGGTTCCAGGGTCATCTGGCTTCCCTGTTAATGCATAAATATCCCAGGCATTACGGATATCAAAGATATTGAAAATATTCAATCCTAAGGAAAATTTATGCTTGAATGCTTCAAGATATTTAGAAAAGGATAAATTAACATTACGGTAAGCAGGGCCTCTTTTCGAGTTTGGATGCCTAAGGTCTTCTGCTGGGTCCTTACCCTTAAAAATGATAGGAGTATAGGGGTACCCACTCTGGTAGAAAGCGGTCAGACCAGCCTGGATGCCAAATGGTAAAAATGTATAAAGGTAATATGTGAGGTCATGAGGTCGATCGTAATAAGCAAGATTCTCCTGGCTAGGAGCATCTACGTACTGACCACTTATACTTGCCCAAGCATACTCACTATTTGTCTTTGCAATAGAATAAGTATACTGCAACATAGACCCTAAGAATGCCCAACGCCATTCTAGTGTAAGATCTAGACCTTTGGCTGATCCATAATCACCATTAGAGGCAACTTGATAAGAGTAAACACCTGACCTCTCATTATTGTATCGGGTCAATTGATCCATGTCTCGAACCCATGCACCAAAAGAGTAGGCCCAATTCTCTCCAACCTGAACATTGAAACTTGCCCCATATTGCTGAGTCCTCTGAGCGTTCATGGTGGCATTTCCAACCGCGCCCTCTCCTTCTTCAAATAATTCTTCAGGGTCTTCTAAGCTGTTTGTATTCAAATATACATTTTGGTAGACAGGGTTTTGAAAATAAAGGCCATAGTTGAAAGTAAAAGTTGATTTATCAGTAATAACATGACTAAAACCGATACGAGGACTGATCTTGTATGACCAGTTCGAGTTCTTCAACATGATCTTCTGCCTTGCTAAACCTGCAATATCAGATGCCTCTTCTACCCCTTTATCCCAGATATCATCATCATTGAGATCTGAATAGAACCAAGGCCTACCTGGACTAAAATTCCCAAGAGTATCGGACCATACCTGCGAATTATAATCGACCATATCAACGCGTATACCGTAATTGATAACCATCCAAGGAACTTCAAATGTATTTTGAATATATGCTGAAAATTCTTCAGGCTCACGAAAGTCATCCCACTTTCCGTTATCATTTGCATCTGTATACTTTTCCCCTTCATCCCATCTTCCATTATTCTCACCTGCATCAGCTTCTTCATAACCTTCATCACCAAGAAGCAATCCATCTGGTCCAGTATCTTGCCAATATTCAGCAAACGTCTGGATCTTCGCGCCTGCTCCTAACCATGGATATTTCACTTCATAAAAATTGAGTTTATGGGATTTATAATCAGCACCCACTCGAACCTTCCATTTGTCTGTTAACTGACTAGTAATATCAAAACGAACTTCATCAGTGATCGAAGTAGAGCTTGCATAAAAAGTATCATGCCCTCCAAAAGTTCTACCTTCATCCCAAGCAACACCTGTTACATCAGGCATATAATAGTATGGATTAGCAAAACCTGGTATAAAACTAAAATTATTAGGAGTCCCATAATATCCAGGAACATTTTGCCATAAAAGGTCTATACTTGCATAATCATAGAATGGTTCACGATCCTCATACATTTCTGGCTCTAACCAGTAATCACCATCTTTGTGTATCAATTCTTTTATTAATTCAGGACCATCCCATACTCCATCACCATCTGTATCAGTGTATTGTTCTCCAAAATCCCATACCCCATTTCCATTCTGGTCATCAAAATCCTCTGCAAGCTCCCAGTTCCATAGTCCAGGCTGTGCACCATGGTACCAGCCACTTCTCTCATCAACATTAGTATATCGAATAGTATCGCCGTCTTCACCTATTGAATAGGGTACTACGTACTCATTTTCATGGTCTGATATCTGTTTATAACCAGCGGGATGTCTCCATTCAAACCAATTAGGATAGCCATCTTTATCGTTATCTCTCCACCTGACACCTTGGAACTGATCCTGTGTGAACCTAGACCACCTGAGTGTGTAGAATGTGCTTTGCGTAACAGAGTGGTTCATCTCAAAATTATACCTGTATGTATCACGAAAGAGTTCATTCCTTCCTTCATCCCAATATAGATAGGTTGGATTGAAGGATTGTCTATGGTTCGCAACCTGCCAGTATGAACCATGGAATCGTAACTTATTCGTAAACTTATAACTTAGTTTTGCAAATACATCCCAGGTATTATCAAAGCCAAAGCCCCTAAATCCAGCCACATCATCCCATGGATAGACAAGATCCTTTTTATTCTGCTGCAATTCATCAAGATTCAGGTCAGATTCATTAAGAAAATATTTTGGACCTCTATATATTTTATCATCAAACTCATAAACACTATATTTATCTTCAAGGGTATATTGGCCTGAGACCCAAAAAGTAAGTCTTGGTATGCCAATAATTGGTCCACCAAGCCCGAAATTAAAATCAGTATATCCACGATTGAGATCGTAGTTATTCGTTTCTAGATCATTACCTAATGCTGAGTTTATTGCAGCACCAACTTGGCTTGTTTCATATTTAAAATGATACTCTATTTCTTTCCCACCAACAGCTGTATGCCAATTAGAAACTGCCGATTGAGCATCTCCATATTCAGCATTAAAACCTCCAGGTTGCCAATCAAATTGTCTGACCGCAAATAAATTCAATCGTGTTCCTGAACCAATAGAGCCAAAAATAGGGTTCCTTAAATACATACCATCCATCATATAAGCGATCTCTCCAGACCGACCACCTTTAACGTGTATCTCTTCAATGCCACGCTCCTCATGGTCAGGGACTGATTTTGTACGACTCTCAACTTTAACAACACCTGATTGAAGAGTGTATAATTCGGTCAAATCACGTATGGGTAGGGATTGGATCGCCTCTTTATCTACGGTAACCTTTTTTGAAGTGGCTCCTTTCTCTACAAGAGGACGAGTACCAAGGACCTCTACCGATTCTCCCTCAACAACCTCAGGGCGAAGTTTAAAATTAAGCCAGACCGTTTGGTCCATTACAACATTAACATTAGTGGTGGTCGTCTTTGCATAACCCATCATTTGACAGACCACGTCATATTCCCCAACAGGAATATTCAATATGATATAGTTTCCATCAAAATCGGCTGCAGCACCTGTACCTACATCAGGTACATATATATTAGCGCCAGGAAGAGGTGCACCTTGATCATCTGTAATCTTTCCACGAATGGTACCATCGGTACCGGCATTTAAAAGTGTAACAAATGATAATATTGTAATCAGAATATTATAGAATCTTCTCATTCGCTTAGCTCCCGCAGATCTAATGTCTGAATACCACTTTGAGTGTTAATGTAAAATGGGTCAAACTCAAAATCTGGATGATCACCTATATCCTTAAGTTTTACAGTTTTGACCGGTTTGGTCAATCTTCTAAATACTCCATTTTCAGCTTGAATATCAACCGAGGTTAGCTCTATACGATTTAGTCCAACCCAAGCTTGGTTCAATGTATCAAGATAACTATTGTTTTGTGTATAGTCAGAATCGTAGGGATGCTCGGTCCATCTTATATATACCTCGCTCTTCACAAGACCTTTATTCTTGGCTAACCACGATACCGTTCTTTGCCCAAAATCCACACCACTACCGACCATGGTCATTGTGACCGTTTGAGTTACTTTAAAACAATCAGAAAATGTTGTGTCTGGCGCAGGTTCATCCATACTTGCTCTGTGCCCAGCAGGTACTGTCACACTTGCCGATTCAACCTGATAGGATTTTTCAATAAAATATACCGAGATCTCTGTAGTGTCATAGTAAGAAGTATCAACCATTTCACCATCTCTTAGGTATCCATTCGAAGTATAGTAAAGAACCTCACTCTCTAAATTCTTCTTATGCCAAAATCCATCTTCAATATCATTCGGACTAAAATAAAAACCAACCGGTAGAAAATAGGAAGGGTAGATTATTTGATTTAAATGACCAGGCTCATGAAAGATATGGTAATTATAGAATCTTTCGGTCTGACCCCCTGCGGTCTTAGTCCATTCTGATTTTGTGATGTAGTAATCATCAGGTGATAAAGACGCTCCTGGGTCATTGATGTGCCCGACCTCTTCTCTGGTAAATAAAGTGACCAATGAATCTACATCATCGACAAACTGCTGTTTTAGATCATAAAAATCTATCTCTTCGATCACGTCTGTAAATACTGTACCCCAACGGCTGGTGATATCATCACCTAGGCTTATCTCAAGCATAACCTCTGGAGCATTTGGGTCGGTCCAATCCACGATCAAATTATCAGGTTTATCACCTATAAGGTAAAGCAGCGTATCTTCTACGCCATCTGCATTAGCATCCTTCAGCGAGTATTCCTCTTCATTATCATATAAATTATTACCACGGTCCGTAAAATCTTCTCCACTGGTATACGTGCCAGACTCGTCACCATCAACATACAACTCAGCATCATCCCACTTATTATTACAGTTTCGGTCTTGGTATGGTTCATTTAGATCATAGGTTCCTGAAGAATCAATATCATAGTAAGGCTCTTGAGGGTCCCATACTCCATTACCTCTATCTTCGAATTCATATGCTATGGATATCTCACCGTTACCATCATAATCCTGTATCAGATCATCTCCTGAGTCATATTCGCCATTGTTATTATTATCTGAATATTCATATAATACTTCATAGACCCCATTACCATTATAATCAGCTATAGTTGCCTCTGCCCCATCCCAGCTACCATTATCATTACAATCGGTATTGGAACGAAAAACCAATGAATCTGAGCTCAACTGTTGCTTAATAAAGTCAAATGTATTTAAGAACCTAAGCTGTTCATCAGAGATAAAAACATAGTCCGTATCGTTCCATTCGGATGAGTCTACAAATAATAAACCATTATCAATAAATGGTGTATCCACAACTGCCCAATAAGCGCTTACATCAAAAGTGTCATTGTAAAAAAGCATTGTATCTGACACGATCCAATCAGAATTAACAAGCTTATATCTCTGTAGGGATGGCTCTGCTTCTAAATTCCACTCCAATAACTCAAGGTTTTTGAATGGCGTAGAGGTCATCTGCACAGAATCATATACGACTGAATCAGCCACTGATAATGAATCAATATAGTTGCGCTCAGTAAACTGTGATTCATCGGCTGGGGTCATTGCAAGTAAATGATTTGGGAATGTATTAAAACTCATCCTAGTTGGGTCTTCTCCAAATAAACTATAATAATCTATATATGTATTATAGTTTGCCATAAGATTTGGATTATAACGAAAGAATGTTGCATTCACATCATTCTCAAAATTATAGAAATATTCAGAGATGGCACCTTGGTTACCACCTAAGCTCTGATCTAGTGTATTAGTGAATCCTTCTGACTGCTCTTCATTTGTTTCTTCTTCTTCTTTTAAAAAATCACACGAAGAAAAAAATAATACGAACCCAGATACTAATAATATCCTAATAATTTGTTTTTTCATCAATTTAATTACAAGTTCAGCCCAAGACAGCGGCATGGAATATAATGATTTGGGCATTATATTTCTTTGCTTAATTTAAAAAATCAGATAATCGCTATGAATAATACAAAAAATATATTTCTCAAATCCATAATTTTTATTTCTATACTAAGGTCTGACCTTGCTAGTCCAGAACCTTTTATAGTACAACAACCGAATGGTGAGAAGATCACAATTATTAATAAAGGCAACCATCTTCAAGGTTGGCATGAGTATAATGGATGGACAATAACAAAAAATAATGATGGATGGTGGGTTTATGCCGAGGATAATAATGGCAGAAAGTTATTACCATCAACTTTTAAAGTAGGTATCGATCAAGAGCCTACCCAACAATCATCCATTCAAAAAGGGATAAGGCCTGAACCGATCGTTTTGATCGATGATGCGCCTATTCCAGATATCCAAAATACTCGAACAGATACCTTCCATGTCCCTATGATACTTATTGAATTCCCAGATGCAGCAGCAACGTATACCCCAGAACAATTTGAACTGATCATGAACCAAGAAGGATATACACATCTTAATTATGAGAATACTGGAAGCTTCCGTGATTTTTATCAGGAGATATCATACGGTCAATTCTTACCTATTGCAGAAGTATCAGAATGGTTTACGGCACCGTATGAACATGATCATTATTCTTATAATAATGGATATGCAGTTGTGCGACAATTGGTAAGAGCAATGGTTGATTCTTTAGAAGCCTCAGGATTTGATTGGTCTGGATATGATAATGATGGTGACGGGTATGTGGATGCATTGAACCTGGTTCATCAAGGCGCTGGCGCTGAAGAAGGAGATTACTCTAATATTTGGTCTCATAAATCTAGTTTGGGAAATCTAGCGGTAACATATGATGGCGTTACAATAAATAGTTATAACATGAATCCTGAGACACAGCTTGGAAATATCTGTAGTATAGGAGTCCTAGCCCATGAATTTGGTCATGCTCTTGGTCTTCCAGACCTATATGATACAGATTATTCATCTACTGGATCTGGCAAACTCGCACTTATGGCCTCTGGCACCTGGGGTACTAGCGGCACTTCACCCTGGTATCCAGCTACAATGGTAGGATGGTGTAAAAATGAATTAGGCTGGGTAGATATCGTTGAGATCACGGATGACCAGGATGCAGTATCGATTGAACAAAGCTATTCAAACAATACGATCTTTCGTGTGAATCATTCCCAAGTTGAAGAAGAGTACTGGCTCATTGAGAATCGACAAAAGGTCGGCTCTGATACACTTATGCCATCACCGGGACTTACCATATGGCATATTAATGAAGATATTGCACAAGGAGGAGGATGGGCTCCTAACAATAATGAACCATACTATGGAGTAGGTCTAGAACAAGCAGATGGAATGTTCGCTCTAGAAAATGGAGGGCCCAGTGATGCATCAGATGTTTTTCCAGGAGTTACTGATAATAGAGAATTCAGTCATTCATCTTCTCCCAATACAACCAGCCTCTATGGAGAACCTTCAATGTTGCGCATTGATAATATTTCAGATCCAGGCGAGTTTATGACCTTTGATGTCCAGTATAATGAAATTATTCTTGCTACGGCTTCAATCGAGGATGGGAGTGGGTCTGCATACAATCAAGGATCCATATCAATAGGTATGGATAATGAAATGGCACTTGGAGAATTCGAATTTGAATTGGATTTTAATCCATCCTTTGTTGAAATAACAGGTGTGACCCCAACAGAAAGAACAAGCTATGATTCTGTTATAATAGAAAATTCAATTGTTACATTGATCAACCCGACTATTTCACCAGGTACAGGTGCGATATTAGATCTACAATTGTTTAATAATGTAGGAATTGAGGCAGATGTTATCGTTAGCTATAATTTATGTTTAGGCTATACTACAGATGGTAGTGAAGTAGGCATTACAATACAGGATGTCGCAGATTATCATATTCAAGCTGTTGACCAGTTCTATACTATACAAAATGGAACTGGCGCTGTTGGTGGTGGTGCATCATACAGTGTTACATTGATCAATACTGTTCCTATTGCTTTGACCGTATTTCAATTATCTAATGATCCAGGTATCATTACTCCAAGCGCTGAACCATTCGAGGATCTAAATGAAAATGGTGAATATGATGAGGGAGAACCTTATACAGACTGGAACCAGAACGAGCAATGGTCTCCGATCATTGAACTAATATCTTTATCAGAAGAATGGGAAATAGATGTGACCGTTTCTGGAACAGATCTAACTGTTGGAATGTCTAACTGGGCAGAGCCACTTGAGCCAGCACCACATGAATTATTCAGAGTGAACTATTCTGTTAATGAAGATGTGGAATTAAACGATATGACTACAGTATCTACTAATGTATTATTAGTGCTTGATGCTTGGGGAAATAGTGGCGTACCATTTGTAAATGGAGATGGTACTGTTACGATCAATGAGATCTTATCAAATGATCTTGCAAATGATCATCCAACTGTTTTTTCACTAAATAATGTCTATCCAAATCCTTTTAATCCAATAACTACTATTGAATTTTCCGTTCCAGATAATAATAATGAGAAAGTTAGACTACGTGCTTTTGATATTGCTGGTCGAATGGTTAGAGACCTAACTAATAAAGCATATAATAGCGGAGTCTATAGAATTGAATGGGATGCCTCCAGTATCAGTTCAGGTATCTATTTTTTAGAATTCAGAGTAGG
The DNA here is from genome assembly GCA_964404235.1 of uncultured bacterium. Taxonomy (GTDB): domain Bacteria; phylum Fidelibacterota; class Marinisomatia; order Marinisomatales; family UBA1611; genus CACEUX01. The sequence goes on from CAYOJL010000011.1 coordinate 27,919, forward strand.
GTCTTACAGGGAAATTAGAAAGTTAAGCCTATTGAAATAGTTAAGCTGACCTTCTATTTTGTATTGCTTTATACAATGGGTCCTTACCTTTTGTGATAGTATCCTTAGTTATTATGACCCGTTCAACACCTTCCATTTCAGGTAGTTGATACATAATATCCATTAAATGTTCTTCCATGACCGATCGGAGTGCTCTTGCTCCTGCCTTTTTCTTGATCGCAAGTTTAACGATCTCTTTTAATGCACTATCATGAAATTCTAATACGATACCTTCTAGTAAAAATAATTTTTGATATTGTTTAATGATTGAATTTTTTGGTTCTACTAGAACACGAAGTAGATCACTTTCATCCAACGTATCTAAAGTACTAACTATAGGTAACCGACCTACCAGTTCAGGTATCAAGCCATAGCTGATCAAATCCTCCTGCCTTACATCCTCAAAAATAGCATTGATCTTTTTTTGTTGTGGTCTTCTTTTTGTGCCAAAACCCAGCTCTCCCTTTCCAACTCTTCTGGCTATGATCTCCTCTAAACCAGAAAATGAACCTCCACAAATAAAAAGTATATTAGAAGTATTAATAGGTATTAAACTTTGTTCAGGATGTTTTCTGCCTCCTTTCGGTGGCACATTTGCGATGGTTCCTTCGAGTATCTTTAATAAAGCCTGTTGGACACCTTCTCCACTTACATCACGAGTAATAGATGCACTAGCACTCTTACGGCCTACTTTATCGATCTCATCAATATAAATAATGCCTTTTTCTGCTGCACCAATATTATAATTTGATACTTGAAGTAATCTAACCAGTATATTCTCTACATCTTCACCCACATAACCGGCTTCTGTTAGAGTAGTGGCATCCGCTATTGCAAATGGAACAGATAAGAATCTTGCCAACGTCTGAGCAATCAATGTTTTTCCTGTCCCGGTAGAGCCGATCAATAAAATATTACTCTTATCCAGTTCAATATCTGATAGATAAGATTGGTGTATTATTCGTTTATAATGATTATATACTGATACAGCTATCGCCTTCTTTGCTCGATCTTGGCCCACTACATGATGATCAAGATTAGCTTTGATCTTGGATGGTTTTTGGAGTGTTACTTTAAAGCCAGACTGAGGTTGATCTAATTCAGGGTCTAGATTTATTTCCGGTTTTTTACCTTTCTTTAACTTGGTCATTTTCTTTTTGTGAGAATTGAATCAATGAGACCATAGGTCTTGGCCTGGCTTGATGTAAGATAATTATCTCTATCTGTATCAGCCTCTATCTTTTTTAGAGTTTGTCCTGTATTCTTGGCAAGAATTGAATTTAATTGTTTCTTCATACGTAAGATCTCTTCTGCTTGGATCTTTATATCAGTAGCCTGGCCTTCGGCACCTCCCATAGGCTGATGTATCATAATTCTTGAATTGGGTAATGCTGAACGTTTGCCTTTTGCGCCACCTGCCAATAAAAATGCTCCCATACTAGCAGCCTGTCCTAAACAGATCGTTGATATATCAGGTTTTATATATTGCATAGTATCATATATACCCATACCTGATGTGATGATCCCCCCAGGAGAATTAATGTATAGATATATATCTTTTTCTGGGTCTTCCGCTTCTAAAAAAAGTAATTGAGCAATGATAAGGGAAGCTATCGAATCATCAATAGGTGTACCAAGAAAAACAATCCTTTCTTTAAGTAATCGGGAATAAATGTCAAAGGCACGTTCGGAACGACCTGTTTGCTCAACAACAATAGGGACCAACTGATTTAGTGTTTTTTCATCAATGTGCATGTTCTTTTCCACGTAGATCTTTTGTAGACACATCTACTTCTTTAACTTTAGCAAATTGTTCTAAGTATTCCAAGATTATCTTTTCCATTAGATCATCTTCTAGGTGCTTTCGATTACTTGGTTTCTTATAATATTTTCTGATCTCGTTTTCAGATTGAGGAGTTCGATCTACAAGTCTTTGGATCTCGTTTTCTATCTTTTCCATTGCGACCTCAAATTCTTGGCTCTCGATCAACTTATTTCGGATCAAGTACCATTTCATATTTCTTTCTGCAACAGGTGTATAATGTTCCCTAACCTTTGCCTCATCCATTGGTTCACCTTTATTCTGTTTCTTTACATCTTCAACCAGGTTGGTTAGATAATTTTCAACCATAGATGGAGCAAAAGAAGGATCAACCTTTTCAATAAGTGCATCGGCAAGGTCTCGCTCATATGCAGTCTTGGAGCGTTCTTCAAAATTCTCTTTTATTTTTTTCTCAACATCATTTCTTAAAGTTTCTTCAGAATCCAACTCCGGATTGACTCGTTTAAAAAATTCCTCATTTAACTCAGGAAGGATCTCACGCTCAACATTATCTACAGTGAGTTCATAATCCGCATCTTCACCATCTTGGCTAACAGGTAATCTTAAACGAGTCTTTTCACCCGGTTTAAGACCGATCAATTTCTCTTTCTGATCATCTGTAAATGAACCTTTGCCCACCCTTAGATATTGTTTCTCAAATTTTTTCCCAATGATAGGGACACCAGATTCATCCAGTTTCTGTAAAGTGCAGATAAGATAGTCTCCTTCAATGGCACCTTCTTCAATAGTAGCCATGGTGGCTTGGGACTTTCTCAATTGCATGATAGCATCTTCAATATCTTGTTCATCATGAATATAGGTTGTGCGTTGTACAGATAGAGACCGTTTTTTTAATCGAGGTAAAGATAATTCAGGTTCTATTTCAAAGGTTGCATTGAAAGAAAAATGCTCATTCATATGAAAATGCACATCTTTGATCTCAGCTTTATTCACAGGGATCAATCCTTCTTGCTGAACAGCCATTAGATAATACTTTTGAAAATTTGTATCCATGAATTCAGCTTCTAAATTTGGCTGAAACTGGGTCAACAATCTATCTCTAGGAATTTTACCTGCACGAAAACCAGGCATCTTGATCTTTTTACTAAATTTTTTGATCGTATCATTAAAATCAGATTCTAGTTCGGCCCAGGGTATATCTATTTCTAATTCCCTGGTGTAATCATTTACTTTATTTATTTTTATTTTCACTTCATATCCTGAAAAATAGCTGGCGAATTTAGGAGATGTTTTACTTTAGCCTAAGTAAGAAATAATATTTTATTAATATACCACTAAAGAATAAATCAGGGGTTTAAAACCATATTTACAAGAAAAACTATATCCACAACTGTGATCATATTATCATTATTTATATCTGCTACAGAGGCTGGGCATATCCCGTTACCATTATTATTTGCAACCTCTGATAAGAGTAATATATCAAAAACATTTAATTCTCCTGAATTATCCAGGTCTCCCACTAGCCATTCATCACAAGCGTCAGTAGGATGGGCGAAAAAAATATGCCATCCAGCCATTGGACTGGTCTCAAATCGTCCTGAGGAATCTGCGACTTGAATGTAATACTGTATTATTCCAGAGTCTACAAGTGCAGGGATCGACCCTGTCCATATATCTGGTTCTTCTAACGAAGTTGATCGATAGAGTGCATCAGAGTCCCAGCTATTTGATCCAGGATTTTTCCAGAGAACTTTTATAGAATCCTCTACTAGACCGGTCTCGCTTAGATCATCAAATAAGACCTCAACAGTATATCCATTTTCATCAGGTTCAGTCCCATTATTTAGTGGATTATGGAATATTTGAAGCATCTGTATGTCAGGAATACCCTTAATGCGGCAGTGTAAAGCATCAGTTGATTCCCAAGAGCCTGTGAAACCTAGAACTTCATACCCTGGAAATGCTTCTTCATAAACAGCAAGTGCTTCATCATCCCAACTGCCACCAGTTACAGGAACAAGTACTTTTTCATTAAGTATCAGAGAATTAGTGTATGGCTGGTTACCAGGGGTCCACACCCTATATAATTCCCAAGGTTCACCCCACTCATTTAGTGAATTTGAAAAATATTCCGCTGTCTCTTCGATCTCATCATACTGGGCATGACTATCAGGTACTTCTCTTATCAATACTTTTGTGGTACTTAAATATTTCCCCCAACAATCAATATGATCTATATATGTATTATTTGGGTCATCAAGCACATGATATGTTTCAATGCCATAATATTCTTGCATGATCGAATGAACATCTTCATCCGGCATTGAATTTTCCACATATACTATATCTGTTGACGCGGCTATACCCATTCCATCCGTCATATAGTTTCCGCCAGTATGAATAATATCAGAAGCATAAAATGGCACATCTAAATGATTTGACATTTTTAAAGGTGCGTCATTATCATTAGGACGTGGACGATTATATGTAAAGTCAACGATAGACATATTTCTGTCTCCATCCACAACCCACCATGGTCCATAATCACGTGTCCAATAACTATCTGTTGATCCAATAACAAATTCTACATTGTCTAGATCTATACCGCCATTTTCTAAAGAATTTGAAGCAGAACTCTGTTGATTAGATGAGACCAAGCAGTAAATGGTAACATTTTCAGACATCTCTAAGATCAGATCTGTTGAAATACCAAAGGGGTAACGTATGAGGACTCCTTGCATTCGTTCATATTCTGCCACATTACGAACTGGAGATGGTGGCGGGTCAGTATCCCTACCCATTGAATAGATCTCATGAATACGTGACCGTTCATCTTGGGTTAATCCTATTGGTAGTTCAACTATTCGATCATTTGATATTGCTATGTTGAAAAATATCAGGAAAATGATAAGTGATTTCATAACTGGATCAATCTAATGCCAAAATAAGTAAAAAATTATGAATTAGAATAAAATATATTAATGAGGCGTTATACAATTCTTTAGATATAGAATTGCATGTTTATAAATTTATTGTCTCAACCGGTAGGTTGCACCTTCCATTGTCTTAAGAAATTTTTCAACCTGATTCTCAGTATGAAATAATTCGTCCATTGGTACAAAAACATCACTTGGATACTCAATTTCATCATAATCTCTTAGAAAATTAGATTCTAGTTTTATAACTACATCACGTAAGACCATTGGCGGAATCTCTTTATTCCTCATGAAATTGATCTGGAGAATTAACTGTCAAGTAGATGGCATATGAAAAAGTGGTAATGGCCCCACATCCTTATCACAACGAAATGTCAAAGTACCATGAGAAGTGACACGCCCCCAAGAAATATCATCAGCATGTTTTTCAGTGAATTCTATAATAGAAACACCAACTTTGGCAACTTCTCTATTGCATTGATCTCTCAGGTGCTCGATAAATAGATCTTTATCCCAATTTGACATATGCTATTCCTTTTAAAAAGATATTTGAATGGTAAGGGGGCGAGGCTGAATTTAACAAATAAGTTTCAGATTAAGAAAGAATCGAATTATTTATTGTGATCTCCAAATAGAGTAATAATTAGATTGAGCCTCATTAGGGTCTTTTGATAATAACAATCTATGTTTATACTTTCGCTTCTTATATTCGATCTCATAAGGTAGCGACATCTTATTTCCATCTCTCTTTAATTTTATACTGATCTTTTTTCCTTCAGATCTTGGATATCCTTTTTCATCATATAATAAAGAATCCAATATCTCTGTATTAACACTATCCCCGATCTGAAATCCGATCGGATCTTTTTTTCCCACTTTTTTGATCTTCCTATATTTACCCATTGATAAAAAATAACTTTTGGTTCCATAATCTCGAAAAATTCTTTTGGGTACTAAATGTTTCCCTTTCTTAGAATAGTCCACTCCGATCTGAGCAAGACCTCCTTCTATATCCAAGGGGACTGTTCCATCAACATGATCTGCAAACCACTGTCTAAGGTCTGGATGCACCAAGGCAGTGAATTCATCAAAGAAAGTCTCTTCATCAAACGATCTTTCTGCACCGTATTTATCTGATAATTCTAAAACAATATCCTTTAGTGTCTTCTCTCCATTGGTCAAACGAATGATCTCAATATCCAAGAGTAATCCAATGACCGCACCTCGCTGATAGACCTGATAATAATGACGACCATATTTTTTTTCAAAGATCCGCTGGCTCATTTCTGTAAAGGAGATCTTCTTTTCAGGATAACGGCTTGAGGATGATATTTTATTCCTAATTCTTTCTGAAAAAAATTCTCTATCAGTAATTAAGTTAGACTGCAAGAGTATCAAATTGGCAAAATATTCAGTTACCCCTTCATAGAGCCATAGGTGGTTAGACATTTTAGGATCAACATAATCAAAATTCCCTATTTGTTCACTATGAAGATTCAATGGTGTGAAAATATGCATGAATTCATGAAGGGCTACACGTTTTATCATTGAAGTGAAAGTCGTATCTCCAAAATCCGGCAACACATAAAATGATGAATTCCCATGCTCTAATGCACCCGCTCCCATTAATGAGCGATTCTGCCAGATGGTCTTTATTTTTTTTATGATCCCAATATCCTTAGATCTCATGGCCTCCATAAATGCCTTTCCATCCCTCAGATATAATATAAAGTGATACTCGTTGACCGGTAAAGAATCTGCAAAACTTGCGATCGCTTCCATGGAAGGTTGTATATCTTTTTTTATTACTTCAGCAAATCCTTTTTCTCCATTTGCATGATATGCTTCAATAAATACCTTCGTATTGGATACCATGAATGTTGCAGTATCAATTGCTGATATCATGATGGGACAATCAACCAACTGATGGTAATCACGTGCTTTGAACTCAATTGTGTTACCATTTTTCGCTTTTATTGGCAATGCAGAAAATGATCCCATCCCATCTGGCACAATAAAAGAAACCTCTACAGGAACATTTTCTAAGCCATTAAAAAAACCAAACCATCCAGAGGCATTGATCACAAAATTAGAAGAATCCTCTATATTTGTACCACCCATGGGCCAGATCCTTGTCATAGCCTCCGGATGATCCCAAGTATCATCTAACCAATAATTGATACTGGTAAGATCTTTTGCGTTAGATATCTCAAAATAATTTTTCCCTATTTTCTTAGTTGGCAAAATTAATCCCTTGCTATCGAACGCACTGATACTGTCGATCATTTCACCATAGTCAAGTTCTTTATAGGTACCTGGAATTGTCTTCGGAAAATGAAAAATAACTTTTTCTTGATTAAGACCTGAACAATCAAGATCCACCATTGCCTTGTCATCTTTGATATTAGTCAGGTCAACAGAGTATGAATACATTTCTAAAGAATATTCACCAACAGGGTCATAGTCTAGTTCAGGAACACTAGGCGAACAACTAAATAGAATACATAATAGAATGATATAATATTTCATGGATCGTTAAGTATTATTTAATAAACTGCTATTATTTTATTTATTATTTGATTGGGACTCATTAAATGATACTTTCATAAGATTATCCTTTGAATCCCTATCCACAAATTTATACAATGGATCTATGCCAGCCTTAAAGGGCTTTTTATCTAATTTGATCTCAAAAGTAGAAATGCTATCCGTTATGAAAACTTTTTCTATATATATAGGAACTTCCTGTTTCTCTCCATTGATGATATCCTCGCCTAGAACACCAATCTCCAACCAGTCAGCAAGTTCCGCAGTTGTTTGTATTCCTAGACTATCGGAATAGACCTTTTTTGCCTCAACCTCAAGATCAAGAGAATAGGTTCCATCAGGATTTTCAAATGCATTTGCTAGTTTTACCTTATTCTCGTAGAGCGTAATTTTTTCAAATATATCAGTAATAAGGTACTGCAGATCTTCAGGAGTTTCTTCCCTGATGGCTGAAATAAATTGACCAATATTTGGGTATGGATCAAACTGATATCTGAATTTCTCTATGAATTTTCCTAGTGCCTTATTGAAAATTTCTTCTCCAATAAGATCAGAAAGAGTAAACAATGTATGACCCGCTTTATTATAAACGATGAATTGCTCGTTACCTTCTGTAGAGATGATCGCTGGCTCTTTTGAATCAAATGCTCTTCCATTTAAATACTTATCAAGTTCATACTTTAAGAATTTTCTCAACTGGACTTCACCTTTTTCCTTAGCTAAAAGTGAGACTGCAGAATATTCTGATAATCCCTCACTCATAAAATTTGCACCTTTCACATTGCCACCGGATAATTGATGAGGCCACCACTGATGACCCATTTCATGCGCTGTGATCCAAAAGGGCATGTCAAGGTCTTCTGGATCATTTGGATCTACATCCATGATAAAACCCATAGATTCTGAAAAAGGTATGGTATTGGGGAAAGACTGTGCGAAAGAACTATAACGTGGGAATTCTAATATTCTACATTGCCTATATGGATAAGGTCCATAAATATCGCTATAGTAATCAATGGATTTTTTCATGGCATCCATCATCGTCTTTAAATTATATGTATGCGTAGGATGATGGTAGATCTCAAGGCTAATACCATTATGATCTTCCATGAAAACATCATATCTACCTGATACAAAAGTAAAAAAGTTCAAGATAGGTTTGTCCATTTTGTAATGAAAATACCTTCGACCATCTTCTTTCCACTCTTTCTGCAAATATCCGGGTGCCATGGCGATCTGGTCTAGGTCTGTACTCATGACAGTTTCAAAATTGACCCAATCAGCATTATCACCAAGAAGCCCATTTTTATTCCCTTCAATATCATTATAGTCGGGTAGCTCTTTTCTTGGTTTTAAACCGTATTTCTTTCTTTTATACTTTGAGCTTAATTCACCCATCCCACTGTAACCAAAGCTTGGGAATAGTCTGCTACTTTGTATCATCGTTCCATTTTCAATAACCAATTTATCCACACCACTATTATTAAAGCCTTTTCTCTTCCTCTCTCCTGAAAATTCTAGTGTCAAATTATCACCAGGTTCTATGGGTGTATCAAAAACAAATATGTTCCACCCAAGAGTGCTATCATAAAAAACAAGTTCATTTGGTCGTCCCCAATTAAACTCTTTGAATTGCCAATTTTTATGAGGTGTACATATAGTATCTATTGGAACACTTGTCTTATTTTGCAGAGTATATGTTCCACTGAATTCTAGACGTGCCTCTTTTGGAAAAAGATCAATAGTGCAATTAACGCCAGTGATCTTTGGTAAAGGCATTCCTTCATATTTTTTATAAGCCTTTTCACGTTCTGCAGATTGTTGTTCCCAATGTTCTCCTGGATAATAATCATTCAAAATATTTGTATTGTAATAGATGTATGAACCAGAACCAATAAAGAGCAAAATAAAAAAGACCAAATTGTATTTAAGCATTGGTGAAAAACGCTGACCGGCTTTGTGTAACCTAGATCGTATATTACCAACCAGACCACGTTTCCAAAATAGATTAGATAAAATTGCCAATAAAACTGCAAAAGAACCCCAATAAAGCTTATACCATAATAATCTAGATATATAAGGAGAAAAACCATTTAGGTCTGAATATGTCGCACCTGATCCAGATCCATAAAAGTAAAGGGTGTGGTTGAGATCAAGGAAACCTTTGAAGATACCAAATAGGTAATATAAAATAATTATAAAGTGACCTAGATATTTATTAGCTACAAGGGTTTGCACTGCAAACGCCAAAATACAAACCAATATGAGTTCAGTCCATTCTAGGAGGAACAATCTTTTTAGGTATAAAGATATTTCATAATCATAGAATCCGTACCATGTTTGTATCAATATACCTATAAGCATTATGATAAATAATATGATCGCAGGGATCAGTATCATGGATATCATTTTTGCAAGCATTGGGATCCAATTTGGAACAGGGTGAGCATCTAGAATACTATCAGCTTTTAATTCTTTTTCTTTCCATATTATCTGTCCAGAATAAAAAATAATAATGATAAGCATAAAAAGATTTAAACTTCCAAACAGACTGGATATAACTCGTGCTGTGACAGGTAGGATTTTTATTCCATTAACACTGTATCCAGCCCATTGATTCAATATCAAAAACAAGGTTGCTGTTGCCAAAATGCCTAAGAAATAAGGATCCAAGAATGCCCGCTTTATTTCAATTTTTATCTTTTTCTTGAATTGTATCCAGCGAGTTGTGCTATCAAAAATAGGTTTATATGATCCAAGCGGTTTTATTTCGGGTACTAACTCTGTTTTATCTAAACTTTTCTTTTTCTTTGATTTGGCGGATACATGTGCAAAATCAAATCTTTTAATGCCTATAAATAGGAATATTATTCCCACAGATACCCAAATAACACGATTTAAGAGTACCCAATTAGATATAGGCAGAAGGAGAGTATTTTTTTCTACTGGTGTCCAATAGCGAATAGCATCCTCCACGGCCTGATCACCAAAGGGATCAAGAAGCCCTGCCAACCAGCGGGTCTCCAGATCCATCATCAAGGTACCAGCGGCCGTATATCCTAAAAATAATATGATGGTCCCTAAATAGGTTGGAAGCATTCTCCTTGTAAGGACCGCTAATGTGAAAATAATACTGCCTATAAAAAAAAGATTTGGGATGACGAAAACAAAAAATGGTTGCATGAATGCATCTAGTCTCATGGGACCAAACACCTCTTGGTCCAGGTAAGGCATTAGAAAACCAATTAATAGACCAATTGAAACAGCCATTTGTATCATAATATTTAAAACCAAGGCACCACTAAACCTTCCAAGAAAATATGATGATGGTTTAATTGGCTTTGTAAAGAACAGTGGGTGCATATTTGTTTCATAATCCCTGTATGCAGCATTTCCAAAAAGAGCAGAGCATATTATAGAACCAAAGATCGTGAAGAAGGTCTGCAAACCAGCTATCATATAGGGGGAATTCCACTTAGTATTATCCATGACCATACTCGTTCCGGCCAATACACCACCCATTATATTTACGATCAGGAATGATATACTAAAAAAGACCAGACAATATATCCAGAATGATAATTTTCTGAGACCAGTTTTTATCTCAAATAGCGCTATTTGTAGTATCATTATACTACGTCTTAAATCTGGAAATCATTTATGGTAGCAAAGTACAGATCTTCGATCTCTGGCTCATTGAGTTTAAAACTTGGGATAGGCTCTTCATCAGATAATAATCTTGCCTTGATCTTACCCATATAGAGCCTAGATGAGATCAGTCTATCATCTTCTTTCAATGATTCAGCATCTGTCTTTTCTACTAGACCCTGCCAAACCTTTCCTTTAAGCTTTTCTATGAGTTCAATAGGCTTTCCAGCTAGTCTGACCTCCCCCTCTAATATAATGGCCATATCATTGCAGAGGTCACTAACATCATCAACTATATGAGTCGATAATATTACAATTATATTCTCTCCGATCTCACTTAATAGATTGTGAAAACGATTCCTCTGCATTGGATCCAAGCCAGCCGTAGGTTCATCTACAATAATAAGTTTTGGGTCTCCTAACAACGCCTGAGCTATACCAAAACGCTGCTTCATACCACCTGAAAATGTTCCCAGTTTTTGATCTTTAGAATCCCACAGGTTAACCTGATGGAGTAATGAATCAACTTGTTCCTTTCTATTCTGTGTATCTGTGATACCTTTCATTACCGCCATGTGATCCAATAGGTCAATTGCAGAGACCTTAGGGTATACTCCAAACTCTTGGGGTAGATATCCTAAGATCTCTCTGAGAGCCTGCTTATCTTTTGCTACATCTATCTCGCCAAGCATTATTGAGCCATCATCTGCTTCCTGTAGAGCTGCTATGGTTCGCATGAGGGTAGATTTACCCGCACCATTTGGACCCAGTAGCCCAAAAATACCATTACTGATCTCTAGAGTAACATTTTTTAGTGCTTCGACACCATTGGGATAGGTCTTTGAAATATTTTCAATCGTGAGTTTCATCT
>CAYOJL010000012.1:0-7223 GCA_964404235.1 uncultured bacterium
TTGTTATATTTTTGTATAGCATCCCATATACCATTTTTTTTGCCTTTTTTATAAAGAGAGTGCCCTTCCGCTATTAAAAGATTATAGCGCGATAAAGAATCTCCCTTAGATAATCGCATCGCATTGGAAAAATGCATTATTGCTTTTCCATAATCATCTGATTCTAGCGCTGAATTACCAATTGTGTTGTGCGCCATTATCAATGACCTTATCGTGGTCGAAGAAAGCTCTGTTCTTGACAGTGAATCCTCTAGGGCAACTAAGGCTTCTGGATTCTCCAAAGCCATTTTTTGATATATGCTTGTCGCGCAATTATTAATCAATATAAATAAGATAAAAACACCATGGACGCGCAAGGCCAACCTAACCATTAAAGAAAAACAACTCCTTATTATCTTTAAATGATATATAGAGGTCTGTCATGGACTCAATAACATAATAACGATCTTGAATATTGCTATAATCAAAACAGGTCATAGCTATTTCTTCTATATTATAAGGAAGGAATCTAGACCGGTCCGATTTACCCTTTGCGCATTCAACCACATTTGTAACCTCATCAAACGAAGATATGATCCCTGCTCCATATATCTCGTATTCAATATCATTATTGACCCTCCGAAAACGATCTGTCTCTCCAGTGTTTTTTAGAAGGCCATACTCATATGTCCACCAGGCAAAATTTTGCAAGCGCTTTAAATTATGGGCTACTAGCGAAGGACCTAGGTCGCGACTGTTCTTAATAATCTCATCTCCTAAAATGCCCACCTCCAACATGAATTGTGCATAGTCTTTGTTCATTAGAAACGGGACATGGGCTTGAATATCGTGGAATATATCTGGCTCGGGAGTATAGCCCTTATTGTTCTTAATCTCTATTCCAGAATATTTCTCATCAAACCTCGGAGACTTTCTAATGATCTCTGTTACAGGAAATTGTCGTTTCTTATTGATATCAAAAAACAGCTCTTCATCAAGAAAGCCAGCTACAGACAACAGTGTCCATCCTGTTGAGTTTTCTATTAGGGGGGAAATGGCACCAAAGTTAGGAAACATATTATTTGGTATTGGAAGGGCCCTCAAGCCTAATAAATATTCACTTGAAGCATATTGATCTAGAAGAAATTCGAGATCTTGATATAGCTCAGCCCAAATCCTATTTTCGAGATTGGTCACATCATCATAATTCTGTGGTTTAATATATGAATCATTCACTCCAAAGATCTTAATTCCTTCAATGCTGTTGGGAATTAGATTTTGAAACAAGTGGTCGTATCCTTCCGGTTTAGAAATCATGCCATATTTTAATACAATTTTTCCGTTTAATGATCATATATCCTACCAAAGCCATATATAGGTAACCGCACGATTGTTGCGACCAAAATCTGAATCTTTATATAAGCTACATTCAGCCCTCATGTCTGAAGCATCTTTATTGAACATATTATAATCTTCACCATAGATAACCGCTTGAAAGCGGCCTTCTTGATCAGCGCACCATTGGCGAATCTGCTTTCGCAATGTTCCGGTCCCATGTCCAGTAATAACTTTTACAGCGCGTATATTACCCTCGTATGATGTTTGGCTTATTGTTGTTTCAAGCAAGGACTGTGCATCTTCAATATTTAGATTTGAATGCCCAATATCAATAATTTTTAGCTTACTATCATTCATATTATTGCAGAAAGTTACTTGGCTTTTTAATAATTTTACAGATCTATAAATAGGTGATTATGAGAAAGGTTGTGTTAGGTCGAACTGGGAAATCAGTATCCGCAATTAGTCTAGGGACCTGGGCTTTTGGTGGGGCGAATATGAGCGGGAAATTTGCCGTCGGATGGGCAGATCAAAATGATAAGGATTCTCAATCCGTATTGTTAAAGGCTTGGGATTTGGGTATAAACCATTGGGACACGGCCGATGTTTATGGAGAAGGAAAATCTGAAAAAATAATCGGAGAGTCATGGAAAACAATCCCCCGAGATGATATTTTTCTTGCTACGAAAGTAGGTTGGGATAGGGGCTCCCACTCACACTGGTATGACCCTGACCATATGCTTAAGAATATGGAGAGGTCACTAAACAACCTTAAAACAGAATATGTCGACCTAATGTATTTACATCATTGCAATTTTGGGGATGGTGGAAAATATTTTGATGATGCGATGAACGTAATAAAAAAATTTCAAGAGCAAGGAAAGACTCGTTTTATCGGTTTATCTGATTGGTCGAATAAAAAGATAATGCAATATATTAAAGATTGTGACCCAGATGTTGTTCAGTCCTATAGAAACGTTATGGATGATAAATATGAATCATCAGGCCTTAAATCCCACATTGATAAAGAGAACATGGGTGTTTGTTTCTTTTCACCAATAAAACATGGCTTACTTACAGGAAAGTATAATAAACCAGCAAGTTTTAAGGATGGGGACCATCGAGCAGGAATAAAACAATTTATCAGTAAGCCAATTATAGCAAAAATGAAAAAAAACAAAGAACTGTTGGAAAACAAGTTTAGACATGAAAAACATCCGGTTATGTATGGTATAGTGAATGCATTGTTTAGCGATTCCCCGAAAGGCTGTGTTTTATTAGGACAAAGAAACATAGCGCAGGTTAATGCTGCTGCTACTCTTGGAGGTGTTCTTTCCAAGGAGGAAAGTGAGTGGGTCAAGAACCTATACCAATCTTAAAAGAAATAAAAAACATGTCCTCCAACCAAAAACAAATGTACAATATCCATAAAGACGGTTTTTGTTTTCTGCCATCTTTGTTCTCAGGGGCCGAGGCCACATCTGCACGCGATGGTCTTTATAGAGTAATAAATGAAGAATACAATACCGGAATACCGCCAGAAAACCGTTTTTGGAATTTGGGTGATAGCCCAAACTCAATCATTAAAATTGACAAACCACATATTTGTGATAGATCTGTTTGGAACCTTGTTACTAAGCCCAAGTTCGGGAAGGCCCTTGCCTTAATAACAAACGCTAAAATGATACAGGTCTGGCATTCTCAAGTGGTCTGGAAACCTAAAAGTGATAATACCAGCGGAAACGCTGGCTGGCACCGAGATGCTCAGTACTGGCCATTTTGGAGCGAAGAAGGACTATACACGGCGTGGATAGCGCTATCAGATGTTTCAATGGGGTCTGGGCCAGTGCGTTTCATTGTGGGGTCTAATAAATGGGACTCACTTGAGGGACTTGATTTCTTTGATAAAAATATCGACTCCCAAGATGAGGTGCTAGACGCACAGCATAAAAATCGGAAAATTGTTCACTCTACCCTCAAGACAGGTGAAGTAAGTATCCACACATCACTAACATATCATTCTTCTATAGAAA
The DNA here is from genome assembly GCA_964404235.1 of uncultured bacterium. Lineage (GTDB taxonomy): Bacteria > Fidelibacterota > Marinisomatia > Marinisomatales > UBA1611 > CACEUX01. The sequence continues at coordinate 3,351 of CAYOJL010000012.1, forward strand.
ACAAAGAAAATAATCCTCGTGTTGGTATGGTTGTTCATTTTTGCACTGATAGGGCAATGCGCATTCCTCTTGTTGGTGAAAATGAAAATTACCTCGACCAAATAAAAGACACCTCTATCGCTCCTATTATATATGGAGATAAAATTGAATCATAGTGCTAAATCTCAATTCAATAAAGAGGGGTACTATTTAGCGCGGGGCCTTTTCAAAAAAGATGTTGAGGTTTTTGAAAAAGAATTTGATAAAATAACTCTACAACTACAAAAAAGTGGCGAGAATATCAATGCAAGATGGGGAAGTGAGCTAACAAAAAAAATAGAATCTCAAAATTCAGTGGTCATTCATACTCATAATGTTCAGAGTTATTCATCTACCATGTTAAACATGATTCAAAATGGTGATTTTTTAAATATGGCAGAATTATTTATTGGCCCTGATATTATACTACACCATACAAAATTGTTTTTAAAACCACCAAAAATTGGCGCTGCCTTTCCGCTTCATCAAGACTGGTCTTATTTTCCAACAAAAAAGAACTCTATGATCGCTGCCATTGTCCACCTAACTGAATCAAATGAAGATATGGGATGTTTAAGGGTTGTTCCAGAATCACACAAGCTTGGAAAAATAAAAAACTCACATGGGCACGTATCTAAAGGCGAGATACACAAAGACAACTCCCTTGAATCAGCGGTTCCTTTAAACGCCAAGAAGGGCGATGTGGTGTTTTTTCACTGCTGTTCACTACACGGGTCTATGGCAAACAAATCAAACAAGCCAAGAAAAACTATCCTGATTCAACTATACTCAGGAGATGATGAGGTCGTTGATGGAAACTCTCATACAAACGTGCAGCTTGTATTAAGGGGCTGGAACAGTGGCGCAACAAGAGAAGGCGTGGGAAACCTTTCCGCTTAGCTCTTTATGGGTTTGCTAGCTACCCAGCCAGCAAACATGGCCAACAGCACAGATGGCAACATAACATCTAACTTATCGATATAGGGCCCAATACTTTGGAAGTGTGGAACCACAAATTTGAAAAAGGGAATACATAGGAACCCCGTTACCATTGATGCTATGGCGCCTTTTTCGGTCAAGTCTTTCCAAAATATTGTTAGAATAATAACGGGGCAGAATGTGGCTGCTATCCCAGACCAACCAAATATCACGAACCAGAATACTGTTCTCGTGGGAGACAGGACCGAAACCACCAGCGCCACTGCCAGCGCTAAAACAGCAAGGGCAATGGTCACTTTATTTGATAGTGCCATCAATGTGCCTTCATCAACTTCGGGATTTAAAATCTTTTGGTAAAAATCTCGCGTTACCGCACTTGACGCCACAACAAGTAAAGAATCAACAGTAGACATAACAGCTGAAAGAACTGCCGCTATATAGATACCAATGATTATTGTTGGCATTACCTGTCCTAAGACCAGTGCCAAGACATCTTCTCCTGCTATTCCTAAAATAAGCTCGGGGTTCTCCCCCGATCGTGTAAGCATGTATCTTCCGAGAAGGCCAATGCAAACTGCTGCGGTATCTGTCAAAAATGTATATATGACCGCTACCCACTTTCCTTTTTCAACCTCCGACTCATTTCTTATTGCAATAAATCTCACATATACCTGGGGAGAGCCCATAAACCCTATACCAATAGATAAAAGCCCTAAGACGCTCATTAGGTTCATTAGGTTCAGTCCACCAGCACCCCATGGGTTTAATAATCCTGGGTCGATTTCATTTAGGCCACTAATGATAGACTCATTTCCAGAGATGGTGAAAAATGCTACAACGGGCAAGAGCAACAACCCAACAAACATTAATGACCCCTGAAAAAAGTCAGACCATGCAACAGCCAAGAAGCCGCCTGAAAAAATATAAAGGACCACAATGCCAAAGCCTAGGCCAATCCCAGTGTAATAATTAAGACCAAGAAAAGATTCGAATGTTTTTCCTGTAATATCTATTTGAGCGCTTACATAAATAACTACAAAAAGTGAAAGCGCTGTAGCAGAGACTATTCTGAGAAGATTGGTTGTCGAACCAAAGTGGCTAACAAGATAGTCTGGTATGGTAATTGAATCATATTCATCAGTCATTCGCTTGAATTTTTTTGCCATGAACTGCCAAGAAAGCCAAACGCCCAACACCTCTCCTACCACTATCCAAAAAGCACTGACGCCTAACAGTGCGCCCATACCAGTCACCCCTATTAAAAGCCAGCCCGACTCTCCTGTGGAGCGCGCAGAGAGCGCTGCAATCCAAAACCCTAGTTTTTTGCCACCAACATAATAATCAGATATGGTAGACACTTTTCGTGAGGCAAAATAACCAATCCCAAGAAGAATCGAAAAATATAGACCAAGAACAAAGAGTTTTAATATCATTAGATGTGTCTACCGAGGTTTTAAATTAATTCTCATTCTTCGGAAGCAAGACCTCCATAGTTGGGTAGGGAATAGAAATATTATGTTCTGCAAACTTCTTATATATCTCTGTATTAACAGAGTCAGTGGTCCTTCCTCTAATTTCCGGCTTATGGATCCAGAAAAGTAATTGCAGCCTTAAGCCATGGTCTGCAAATTCGCGAAATCTTACTCTGGGCTCGGGGGTTTGGAGAACATTTTCATTATTCTTGGCGACATCAATCAAAACAGATCTTGCTTTATCAATATCCGTGTTGTAGGCAATTTGAATATTTATTCGCACCCTTTCTGTTTCGCCTGGCCCCCCACTTTCATTCACTATCTTTGAGGCGGCAATAACAGAATTAGGAATTGTGATCTCAATGTCGTCCCTGGTCATAAACCTGGTGGAGCGCAAACCCATTCGTTTAACATAGCCCCTCTCCCCAGTATCAAGAAGTATGTAATCGCCTTCTTTAAAAGGCGAATCAGCCATAAGAAAGATGCCTGCAAAAAAGTTAGAGACCGTATCTTTGGCAGCCAATCCTAAAACAACACCTAAAACACCTGCTGATGCAAGAATTCCATTGATGTTGATCCCCCAACTAAGAAAAATAAAGTAAGCCCCAAAAAGACCTATTCCTATTTTTCCTAGATTATTAAAAAGCGGCAGTGTGTTTGTTTGTAAGAGAGTGCTAGCCGTTTGACGCGATGCCCACTCCATGGACATTACGAGTATTTTTGATATCACAAATATCCAGATAAGGATTGTTATCGTTTTGAAGATTCCGACAATAGCAAAATCAAAATAGTCCGGTATGTTTGCAGTCTTAACAGCCAGAGAGAAACCAACAAAAAGAATTGAATAAAAAATTGGCTTGTGAAGCAATTGAAGTATCCTGTCATCAAGGCTGGTCTTTGTCTTTTTGACAATCTTTTTGAAGACCAAGGTAAAAACAATATCAACAATTTTTGCAACAACAATAGACACAAAAGCCAGCGCAAGAGCTTTTAATGCAGCGTTTTCTGTTATTAAATTATAATAATTATTAATCAGTTCCATAAAATTGGTGTATATATTCTATTGATAAATAAGTTTTCATATAAAATCAGATGGTTTTATGATTGTTATAATAACACATTCTCTTATTAACACCAAGTCGAGAGGAAAATATGTTCAAAGAGATGGGGCGCAATTATTTATTGTGGACTTCCTTGGTTGTTGCCTGTGGTTTGAATTGTGTAGATAAAAAATCTGGTGTACCATGGCCAACGAGCGGTTGGGAGTGGTCTACCCCTGCGGAAGAAGGTATGAGTCATGATTCTTTAAGGGCTTTTAGTGCCCAGCTAAAAAGTGGTGAGCTAGGCTATATAGATGGAATGCTGATTGTAAGAAATGGCAAAATCATTTTTGAAGAATCTTATGAAAACAATTACGATTCTTTATATAAAGCAACAAACACCA
>CAYOJL010000012.1:7323-32085 GCA_964404235.1 uncultured bacterium
ATTACTATTGGAAACAAACACCAAAAGGCCTTACAGATGCTGAGGGTGGTCTATATCTAGAACCACGAGACCTTGCAAAATTTGGCTACCTTTATTTAAACGGTGGTGTGTGGAATGGAAAAGACGTCTTGCCAAAAAATTGGGTGACAAACAATAGCGCAGAACTTATTGATACAATATGGCCCGCTCTTAAGTATGGGCAACAGTGGTGGTTTATTCCCTACAATAAAGACAACATAGCCTGGCTGGCATCAGGATTGGGTGGTCAAAGAATGTTAATAATTCCTGAGTTTGATATTGTCGCTGTGTTCACAGGCTGGAATGTTTATAAAATTACGGCCTTAAGTTCATATCTGGCATTGCAAGCGGTGCTTGATGCTGTTCTCAAATAATCTACTTTGACAGGACCATCTTTTTTGTAAAGGTCTTTTGATCTGTTGAGATTGAATAAAAATAGACCCCACTTGGTAGGGTCTTGCCATTTTGTTCGACCCCGTTCCAAATAACATTGTGTAGGCCAGCCCCCTTTTTGCCATCAAAAAGAGCCCTAACCAACCTACCTCTTAAATCATAAACCTCTATTAAAACATCGGTTGCCTCTTTTAAAAAAAAGCTGATGTTTGTCTCTGGGTTAAATGGGTTCGGGTAGTTTGGTTTAATAATAACGCTGTTCGGGTGAACTCCCGCCTCTTCTCCAACACCAACAAAGGTACCATCGTGTTCAACCATAAAAACATGAGGCTTATCAGCTGCAAAGCTTGCCGATGAAAAAACAAGGTCTCCAAGGCCGTCATTATCGATGTCTCCAGAAAAGACCTTTGCTATGCGCAATTTCCCCTGGTCGTTTCCTGGTGTAAAATTGTCTGTGGTGTCATCCATAAAAATGGTTCGCTCTGTGTAGCTCTCAATTTGAAGAGGGTCTCCGCCATTGAACTCCCAATCGTATAGTGCTTCATCATAGTGTCCGGCTAAATAAAAATTTAGATTTCCATCATTGTCAGCATCGCCGATACTTAGCCCCCTTAGCCCACCTATGTAGCTTTTAAAAAAATTAAAATTAGCGTAAGACATATTGCTAACATCATTAACACCACCAACAACAAATAGACTTCCTGGTGTGATCAGGTCGCCAGATAATGAATTTACGCCAGAAGTAGCACACACCATTTCATTCGATCCATTATTATCAATATCGGCAATAACAAGTCCCTGATTTGCTCTTTGGTACTGCTCAGAACAAACATAGAAATCCGTTTGGTATTCATAGGTGTCTTCGCCAGTGTTCTCGTGTACTATTAGGTGAAAATATTCATATGCAACAGTATATATCTCCTTAAACCCATCGCTATCTAAATCTCCAGTGGAAATATTATACCCACTCCAATTGGTCCACGCATTGTCTTCATACTCAATGTGAAAGATAGCAGAATCATTTATAACGGTATCTAGTTCAAATATCATCAATCGACTACTTCCCCCGGTTCCTAGCTCATCCCAGGGGCCGTTCATTACTGAAACAATGATTTCTTGGTTCGGGTCCCCATCTAGCTCATCTACAAATATTTGAGCTGCTTCCCACACGCTATCTAAGCCCATATCCCATGTATAGGTAGGTGCAGATAAAAAAGACATTGAATCTGGGTCCCATTCAAATATTTGTAGCCCTTTTTGTCCAGAAACCCCGGGGCTAGTATCAACTAAAGATAATATTTCATGGTTTCCATCTCCATCGACATCACCAACAGCAACGCTTGAGTAGGCATCGTAAGTGCAGCTTAGATCATAAAAAGTATAAACCCATTGAAGGTCAATAGAGTCGTTATTTGTAGCTTCATAGTGATAAACACCATTGCAGTATTGTCCGGCATATGAGCTTGCCACAATGAAATCCCCAAACCCATCACTATCAAAATCATATGGTCCAACCATGTTCCATGGTGGGCCGGCCGGTATAAGGCCGCCAGAGCCCCAGGAAAGATTATTCCACTTCAATGAATATGAGCTGTCGATTTCTGTCGCTAATAAATCCATCGTTATTGTAAGGTAGGCGACATACAATATAAGTTGTTTTAATTTCATTATGAGAACCCCTAATAGTCTTCAATTCATGAAGATGATGATTGTATATTCAAATAGAAGTTAGAGCACAATGAAAAAATTATCCATTATATCATTCCTGGGCCTGTTCCTTTTCTTTGGTCATGGTTTTTTATTTTCCGAAGAACCTTTTTTAGAAATAAGACCATTTTCACCTCCTAATTTTGAACAATATCCCGCGTCACAATATGTAGACCATCACCATCCTTATTCTAATGAGACCGATAATATATTTTTAAGGTTTGATGGGTTTGAATTCAATGACGATGTTATTTACCCGGATTGTTTATCAGGGTCTTCTTGTTATGACGGCCATGCAGGGGTTGATTATTTTATGCCATACGAAACTCCAATTTTAGCACCAGCTGATGGTTATGTTCTGTGGGCATCATTTTCCGAGCCGGCAGACCCCTGCCCTGGTGGCATAACACCCAATGGAGACCAGGGAACCATTATCATGGCACATGGGAATGATTATTTCACCGTGTATTTACATATGGCCCCACCTCTTAATGTCGCGGTTGGAGACAATGTCGAAACTGGTGACACGCTGGGGCTCGCCGGCAACAGTGGTTGCGCAATAAATACTCATCTTCATTTTGAAATTAGAAAGGGCAATTGGTTTTTTGATACCGTAGAGCCATACGCTGTTGACCCGTTCGGCTGGTGGCATACTTCTTTAGACCCCATAGAGACCTTCCGCGGAAATCGAAGCGAGTGGTTATGGGTGTCAGATGAATTGGTAGACGATGGTGATAATGGCTTCCAGAGATTTCAGGGGCCAGATTGGAATTATTTAAATATGGGCTTTAACAACGATTCATGGTCAGCCCCCCCTGTTAACAATGCAGATGAAAGCAGGCACTATGCTGTGTGGGTTCCTTTCTTAGAAGACTCGGGAGAATATAATATTGAGATGTTCATTCCTGAGGGTGTTGAGGCTTCAACCGAGGCTGTTTACGAAATAAGCGTAAAACACTCAAGCGGTGTAAGTTCAAAAACAAATGTGGTTGTTAATCAAAACATTAACCCCGGTAACTTTGAAACAATAGCAACCCTGGGTCTACCCTCGGGGTCAAAGTGCGCTGTTGTACTTCGAGATGTTGTTGGCGAATCGTCAGAGGGTTCAAGTGTTCTTTTTGATGCGATTCGATTCTCTCCAAACTTTACCACGTCTATACTTGAAGAGCCCAATCATTAAAGCACAACAGTGGTTAAATCAATCTCCCCCAACCCCTTCAACTCTTCAACGACAATTATTTATGAAACTACAATTGAGGGAACGGTAATAATTGATATAGTGGACGTACTTGGGCGTAGCATCTATAATGCCCAATTATACAATAAGGTTCCGGGGAAACATTCCTATGTCTGGAATGGAAAAAGTAATTTGGGGCAAGAGCTTGCGTCTGGGGTTTATTTAGTTTCGTTATCTTATCAAGAAGCGTTCTCCTCGAAAAAAGTGCTGTATCTAAAATAGGTTGGGTTCGCTTAAATGAAGAAGGCTGTTTTATTAACGTCTATACTGTTTAGCTTGGCCCCCGATTTAAGCTGCATTACCAAGGCATCTATCAATAAAGGCCCAAATGAGCACATGAAGAATATTAATATAGTTCCAAAACCGTCATCTATTATAGCCAAAGAAGGCTATGTTGATATAAGTAACATAGAAAAAATAATTGTTGAGAATAATTCAAGCGCCGAAAGAAACGTGGCTGAATTATTTCAGTCGCTCTTAACACCCATTAAAGATATCAATATTTCTTTAACAGAAACGAACAACAAAGAAAGAATATTGGTTTCTTTAAGCCCCGATCATAGTATGCCGAAAGAGGGCTACATGCTTAGAATTGGAGAGAATCAAAAAGTTGACCTAAAAGCCTCTTCTTCCTCCGGCTTGTTTTATGGCTTTCAATCTTTTCGCCAGCTTTGTGACCCAAAACTAGAAGCCGGCTCCAAACCAGAAAGCACAACAGTGCCAATGTGTATAATTGAAGACTATCCCAGGTTCGGATATCGAGGCATGCACCTTGATGTATCAAGACATTTTTTTGATGTAGAATTTGTAAAAACATATATAGATATGATTGCGCTTCATAAAATGAACGTGTTTCATTGGCATTTGACCGATGATAATGGATGGCGGATTGAAATAGACAAATATCCACTATTGACAGAAAAGTCAGCCTGGCGTATTGATAGAAGACATGAACACTGGAAAAAACAGTCCCCACCATTGAAAAATGAAAGCGCCACATATGGCGGGTTCTATACCAAAGATCAGATACGGGAGGTTGTTGAATATGCGGCCAAAAGAAATATAGTGATCATTCCAGAGATTGAAATGCCTGGGCACACCTCTGAAGTATTTGCAGCCTATCCAGAGCTTTCATGTAAAGGAGATTACATTCCTGTAAACCCCGGTTCATATTGGCCTAACACAGATATTTTTTGTGCTGGCAATGACAGGGTTTTTACATTTCTTGAAGACGTGTTAGAAGAGGTAGTTGAACTTTTTCCTGGGCGATATATTCATATTGGTGGTGATGAAGCAGACAAAATAAATTGGGAAAAGTGTCCCAAGTGTCAAGCTCGAATAACATCTGAGAACCTCAGGGATGAACATGAGCTACAAAGTTGGTTCATCAAAAGAATTGAAAGATTCATCTTATCAAAAAACAGAAAGCTTGTTGGGTGGGATGAGATTCTTGAAGGGGGCCTTGCAAAAACAGCCACCGTTATGAGTTGGCGGGGAATGGATGGTGGAATAGAGTCTGCTAAGGCCGGTCATGATGTAATTATGTGCCCAACTTCGCATTGCTATTTTGATTATTATCAAGCTAATCCTGAGACATCTCCAGAAGCCTTCGGTGGATACACTACGCTCAAAAAAGTTTATTCTTTTAATCCAGTTCCACCAGAACTTTCAAATGAAGAATCGAGGTTTGTTTTAGGGGGGCAGGGGAATCTCTGGACCGAATATGTTCAGACCCCAGACAGGGCCCAATATCGTGTTCTGCCAAGAATGTCAGCCCTTTCAGAGGTGCTGTGGTCGGGACCCGGCTCTAATTCTTATGAGGACTTTTATTCACGATTAAAAACACTGCTACTAAGGTTTGACGCGATGGAGTGGGTATACGCTCATGGTTCATTTTTTGTAAACATTCTTTCAGACCAAATAGAAGACGAGGGTTACTATGCCATAAAACTAATTTCCGAAAAACCTGGAGAGGAAATAAGATATACAACTGATGGCTCAAACCCTGTTAGTTCTTCTACCTTATATGAAAATCCAATTGCATTAAACCAGAAAACAACAATAAAGGCTGCATTGTTTATTGATCAAACAATTGCCGGAAAAGTTTCTGAAAAAACTATATTTTTTAGCAAAGCAATAGGTAAAAAAACAAAATATCTCACACCCTGTAGCAAGAGGTATACTGGAACCGGGGAGCAGACACTTGTAAATGGATTAACTGGAACCATTGCACATAATGATGGGTATTGGCAGGGGTGGCTTGAAGAAAATCTGGAGGTCATTATTGACCTAGAAAAAGAAGAAACCGTTAAGGGCGTTTCTTTTGGTTTTTTAGAATCGCACGGCGTGTGGATATTCCTGCCAACAAGCGTTAGGGTCTCATTTTCTAACGATGGAAAAGCATATGAAAACCCTTTAGAAATCAAGGTGGGGGACGGTAAGCGTAATGGCCCAGCAAACAGAACAACCATTCAAAGCGAGGAAATGAATCTATCTGCAAGATATATAAGGGTTGAAGCTTTCAACAGGGGCACATGCCCTGATTGGCATCCTGGCGCAGGCGGGAAGGCGTGGGTTTTTGCAGATGAGATTTTCGTTGAATAGCTCTATGTGTCTCTAATCGGGCTTGATTTTATCTGACTCTATTATATGCACCCCATCCTGGAGGTTGTCCAAATGATATATCATTCCCCTTGCAATGTTTTCAGCATGAATTCCTCTATACTTTTTTGCCGCGCCAATCATTAGTGGGTTTAAGATAGAAAAAAGTGCTTTACCTAGTTTTTCTCCAAGACGAAATTCGCTGCGCCCACCCATGATCAAAGATGGCCTAAATATTTGTACTCGAGGAACCAAACAACCTTTAATCTTTTGCTCGACCTCCCCCTTTACTTTATTATAAAAAATCTTAGAAGACGAGTCAGCGCCCATTGAGGTTACAATTGAAAACGACTCTGCTTTATTGAGTTCAGCCCACTTAGCAAACCTAGTTGGCAACTCACAATCAACAAAACGAAAGGCTTGCTTAGAACCTGCTTTTTTTATAGTTGTTCCAAGGCAACAAAAGACGTGTTGAACGGGCTCAAGGTGGGTAAGTGATTTTTCATCTTTAAAATCAAAAACCTTTTCTTTTAGCCCTGGCGACGAATCAAAAGACGCCTGCCTTACTAACACTGTAATAACTGAATAGTCATCAGACCTAACGAGCTGATCAACTAAATGACCACCAACCAGCCCCGTTCCCCCCACTACCAAAGCAGTGCGCATTAATTAGGGAGCTCCAAATAAAAAGGTGCATATATTAAAAGGGCGTGGTTTTTGTTAATCATGATAATGGTGCTTAGATTTTAATAAATAATTTGAGAGTATAATGAATAGAATTTTCTTTTTATTATTTTTAATAATGGCTGGGTGTTCATCAAAAACGCCTGTAGATATGGAAGAGGTCTTATACGACCGCTCTGGTCAATATATTACCGACGATAATTATGACCCTTCAATTCTTGGGTTCATGTACAACCAGAAAGTGTATAATGGGCCTGGTTTTCTTCGCTATAGAAGTGGAGAAAAAAGAGAGCAGGGGATTTTAAAAAACGGATTTAAGTCCGGAGCATGGACAGGATATGACAAAAAAGGAAAGAAAAAATTTGTAGGGGAATATCAACAAGGAAAAGCACATGGTAAGTGGACCGGCTTCCACCCAAATGGGGAAAAGAAATATGAAGGCGTGTACACATTGGGTTTTCAATCGGGAAAGTGGACATACTATAATTCAAAAGGAAAGAAAAATCTAGAAGAAGCTTATTATGTCTGTACCGACAACTGCAAAGATGAGCACCCCCCAGATCGCAGGGGCACTAAATACATTTGCGAGAAACTCGGAAGATTAAAGGAAAGCAAGAAACTCTAGCTTAGTTTTAAAACCGACAAGTAATTTGTTGTACCAGGAACTCCCACCGGTACACCCCCAGTAATAACAAATTTTTCACCAACCTCTAGAAGCTCTTTTTCTTTCAGAACCAAGTTTGCAACTGTAGGAATCTCATCAGCTGATTCATACTCATCCACCAAAACGGGACTAATCCCCCAGACGATTGCAAGCTGTCGACATATTTTTTTAAATGGGGTCATTGCTACTATTCTAGCCGCAGGCCGATATCTAGCAGCCATTCGAGCTGTGCTTCCACTATGGGTCATGGTTACTAATATATTAATGTTTTGTTGGCTCGCAACCGAACAGGCTGCATGGCTTATCGCCCTTGCCGTGTTAATCGTTTTATTTGTTGATATTTCATAATCATTATGATAATTAATAGCAGATTCTGTTTCTTTAATAACGCGCCTTAATACCTTAATAACTTTTTTAGGATGTTTTCCTATTGCAGTCTCACCTGTTACCATCAAAGCATCTGCTCCATCAAGAATAGAGTTGGCGATATCGCTAACCTCTGCTCGAGTTGGAACTGGTCGCTCTGTCATGGAATCAAGTATCTGCGTAGCAACAATAACAGGCTTCCCAACCTGGTGCGCTTTTTCAATTATGTCCATTTGTATTAACGGTACCTTTGCAATCGGAAGCTCTACCCCAAGGTCTCCCCTTGCAACCATAACCGCATCAAAAGATTTAATAATATCGTCTAAACATTGCACAGCTTCCCATTTTTCTATTTTTGCCATTACGGGCGTTGTTTGTCCAGCTTTTTTTATTTTTGAACTTATAACGTCATAGTCAGATGATGACCTGACAAAGGATAAGGCTATCCAATCTGCTTCTTTTTCCAAGGATAGCTTTAAATCTTTTTCATCTTGTTCTGTTAAAACAGGTACATTTAGTGCAATCTCTGGGAAGTTCACTCCCTTTCTATCTTCAACAACCCCATCTTCAAGAGCTTCGCAAGCTAGCGTTTGGTTGGTAATGTGTTTAATGACCCTTAAGCTTACCCGCCCATCATCAATTAATATCTGTGCCCCACTGTTTACCCTTTTAAACTCCACCCCCTTAGAGACCGGAACTATTTTGTCTCCCTCTTTTTCATTGCTAATCTCTATTTTATCTCCTTTTGAAATCTTAACAGGTTTTTCTAGGCCGCTTACTCTTATTTTCGGGCCAGCCAGGTCCGCAAGAATAGTTGGTCTTATGCCAGCGGGGGTTTTCAATGATCGAATTAGATCAAAATAAGTTGCTTTATCCCTTTCTGAGCCATGCGAAAGATTGATGCGGAAACAAACGACCCCAAGGGAGATCATCTTTTCTAGTGTTTTTTTATTAGCGCACGCTGGGCCAACAGTAGCAATTATTTTTGTTCTAATCATCATTGACTATTTATTGCTATGAGCGTTATCGCTTTGTTCAACTCAGTTTAATGCCTGGTGCGCTATCAGTTGAAATCGGTCAATAATAGCATCAAACTCTTTTCCTGATTCATTTGACATTCGATATGAGCCCTCCATGAATCCTAGCGGTGTTGGAAGCGGACAGAAGCTAGTATATTCAAAAGAGCGCTCTGGTTGCAGTGTCGGTGTCTTCCCAACCACTCCTGGACCATAAATATCTTCTGCATTGCCCTCTCCATCTATGATTCGCCAATAACGACTTAAAAGCCGTACCGTTTCTTTTGACCGGTTAATTATATTGATCTGATATGAAAAAAAGTAGTACGACCTAATTGGGTCTGACCTGTCTGGCAAGAAAAGGGGGTGGGTTATTATTTCTATCCTGTTATTCATGTAAGAAAATTAGTTCCTTTATCTTTGTCATACGATTTATTCCATATAAATTTTAAATCGGTATGAGGGAAAACGATCGATCACTATATCTTTTTATTTTCATAGCCCTCCTTGGTGTGTTTTTGATACAAAATAAAAGAGGTGACTCCTCTTTGGATATTACCAAAAATGAAATCATGGGGCATATACGCTATCTGTCACATGAAAATCGCGGCGGCAGATATCCCGGCACGCGAGGGTCTAAAGATGTCATCTCCTATATGATCAAGCAATTTAAATCTTATGGGATTTCCCCAGGCCATGGAGACTCATATGTGCAACCCTTTGATATTACAACTGGGATAAAGTTGAATGATGGAAACTATATGGTCATCAACGGAGATACCCTTGTTGTGGGTGAGGACTATATCCCCCTTTGGTTCTCATCTAGTTCGATTTTTACTGGGCCTGCGGTTTTTGCTGGCTACGGCTTCAACAGCCAACAAAAAGATTTAAAGTGGAATGACTATAGCGGTCTAGATGTAAATGAAAAATGGGTAATTATGATGCGACACAGCCCAGACAGACACAGTCAGCACTCTATATACAGAGACCACTCTTCTCTTCATAAAAAAATGCTGGTGGCAAGGGACCTTGGAGCCGCAGGGGTGATTTTTATATCACAGATGGAAGATCAAGAACTATACCCCTTAGTATATACGCGTGGATATAAAAATGCAGGGATTCCTGTATTACATCTATCAAACAAAATAGCAGATAAAATTTTAAAACCGCTTGGCTGGTCTCGACAATCTATCCAAGAAACAATGAATCGTTCTTTGGGTCCAGTCGCTTTTGAGATGGGAAATGTAAACATTACCGCCAATGTCAATCTAAGCCACACAGAGACTCGGGCTGCAAATGTTGTTGGCTCTATTCAAAGTGGAAACCGGAAATACAGAAATGAATACATTGTTATTGGGGCCCATTTTGACCACTTGGGTGTGGGTGGTGCCGAATCCGGATCCAGAAGGCCTGATGAAGAAACCATTCATCCAGGTGCTGACGATAATGCTTCTGGCACATCTGGGCTTTTAGAATTAGCACAAAAACTATCAGCTCAAAAAAGCAGGCTAAAACGAAGTGTTCTTTTCATTGGCTTTGATGCAGAAGAAAAAGGTTTGCTGGGGGCGAAGCATTTTATTCAAAACACGACAGTTAATCTAGAAAAAATAATTACTATGATCAATATGGACATGATCGGCAGAATGGAAGATTCTTCTGCAACCGTAGGCGGTGTTGGCACTTCCCCCCTATTTGAGCCCCTACTAGATAGCTTGAAAGAGGGTCGGGCATTCAATTTAGAAATGTCAAAGCCAGGCTTCGGGCCCAGTGACCACGCGGCTTTTTATGCAGAAGACATACCTGTTCTTTTCTTTTTTACAGGTGTCCACAATGACTATCACACGCCGGACGATACTTGGAAACACATCAACCTGAAAGGAACCAAAGACCTCTTAGACCTTATCTACGATACAATATATCATATATCAAGGGTTGAACATAGACCCCTATATTCTGAGGCGGGTCCAAAACAGAGACAGTTAAACACTTCGGCGCTTAGGGTTACCCTTGGTATTATGCCTTCTTATGTTGGGACTGAAGATGGGCTAAAAATTGATGCTGTATCTAATTCAGCGGGCCCAGCGGCAAAGGCGGGGATGAAAAAGGGGGATATAATAAAATCTATTAACAACAAAGCCGTTAAGGACATTTATGAATATATGGAGCGACTTGGAGAGCTAAGCAAAGGTATGACGGTCCCCGTGGTTGTTGAAAGAAATGGTAGAAGTATAGATTTAAGTATAACCTTTTAGGGGGCTATCTTGAATTTGCTCTCTCTCGAATGTTTTCTGTCAACTCTAAGACGGCCATCACATAATTATCAGCATGATTATAGGCGTAAATCGCCTTATAAATATCACCTGTTTTATCATAATTAGCGCTGTTCGGCGTGTATCCATTCATTCTTAAATAGTTTGCTATGCTTCCCAACACATCAGGCCAACTGTAAGGCTCTCTAACGCCATTTTCATTAAAATCCACAGAGTAGTGGGTGAAACTTGATGGTATAAACTGCCCAAAGCCAAAAGCGCCTGCGTAGGACCCTCCTATCTCTTGGGTGTCAAGCTGATCTTTAAAACAATATTTTAAGAATTCTGCCAATTCCTTTGTTGCCCATTTAGAGCGTCTTGGCATTTCATGAATTTGAGTATACAGTGCATTAAAAACCGAGTATTGTGAGTGGTGAACTCCATAGTTGCTTTCAACCCCGGCTATTGTAACAACTATGAAGGGGTCAACTTTATATTTTTCTGCAACGTCATGAATCAGGCTCTTGTTTTCATGGTAAAATTTTGCGCCTGCTTTTATTCGGCTTTCTTTTACAAATATTTTTCTATAGTCTGACCAGGACTTTTTTTCATACGGGCGAGCAAACCGTTCTGCAATAACCTTGTGTATTTCTATTTTTTCATGAGAAAAGGCTTCTTTAACAAATTCGTCAGGAATTTCGCCATTAATCTTTTCAAGAACCAGGCGGTATGCCAGGTCGTCCTCAAGCGTTTGTGAGAAAACCCCTGAGAGCATTAAAAATATATATTTACTGTATTTCAATTATATCTCCATTCGGCTATGAATAAGTTCGTGTCTCCAATCTTCGCTTGGTTGCGATTTGAAGCAAAGACTAAATATTTACCATCTGGGCTAAACATAGGAAAACCATCAAACCCATTAAAGTAGGTGACCCTTTCAAGATTTGAACCATCTGTGTTTATAGCATACAGATCAAAATCCCTTCCTTTTGGGTCATGCAAATTTGAAGAAAAAATAATTTTATTTCCATCAGGAAAAAAATACGGACCAAAATTCGCCGCATTGTTATCTGTTATTTGTGTTTTATTTGAACCATCTGTATTCATTGTCCAGATTTGAAGAGCCATTGGTCGAATCGAATTCTGTGATAATAAAGACCGGTAATCGCGAATCTCTTTTTCTGTTTTTGGGTGGTATACACGCCAGACTATTTTTGTTGCATCCATGTTAAAGAATGCGCCACCATCATAGCCAAGTCTATCTGTCAGTTGTTTTTTGTTTGAACCATCTTTGTCCATGCTCCAAACCTCAAGATCCCCACTCATTATCGATGTATAAATAATTTTACTTCCATTAAAAGCAACCGTCGCTTCAGCGTCATACCCTGGGGAATTGGTTAATTGACCAATAATTGAGCCATTTAAATCAGCCATAAATATGTCATAGCCCGGATAGAGCTTCCAAACATAACCTTTGCTATAGTCAGGTTTTTCTGGGCATGTTTTGTTGGCCAGGTGTGTGGAGGCATAAATAATATTATTACAATCTGGATATCCAAAATAGCTACATGTGGTAACTCCGTTACCTGTTGATACCATTTCGGCTTGTCTAGATGCTATATCCATAACATATATCTGGTCGCAAAGGGAGTCCCCATCATGAGACTGAAAAATAAGTCGTTTCCCATTTGCGCTGAAATATGCTTCTGCGTTCTCACCTGAAAATGTTAGTTGTCTTATGTTATAAAGCCGAACCTCTTCCTTTTCTAATAGCGAATTTTGATAAAGGAGTTCTTCGTTTTTAGGCGGGAAAAACAACGCGCTCACAACTAATAAAAGCACAAGCATTATCTGAGTTTTAAATAAGGAGTCCACTTATAATAAAGGTGTCTGATTTAAAATATTGTTTTGTGTTGGGGTTTTGTATTAATCAAGAAAACCTGGATAGTGCAGACCGCTGTTTTCATTAAACGACCTAGATGTATACAGTTTTTTAATCGGTATGCCAAGAAAGGTAAGATATATGGACTGGCCATTCCACGCGGGCCTATGATACGTTCTAGCATGAATGTCAAACAGTCCATTATTCATTGGGGAATACTTAAGTCCGGCATCCATTGCCATATGTGGTCGCAGATAAACATCGGGACCCCAAAGGTCTTGATAGGCCGCATTGATCAGAACTCCATGGATTTTAATATCAGCACGCAGGTCCTCTCGAATCTGGTATGCAAACATGTTTGTATATGCATATGAAGATATGGGCATTCCTTTATAAAATGATAGGCTTGCAGAAAACTGTTGGCGGTGGCTAAACCTGTTGTAATCTGTGTCCTGTTGGTCAAGCATCCCTATATTATTATAAGGGTCTTCATCTGGGGGCTCTGGGAAAACATTTGGCTTGAATTGCGCAAACATAACGCTTATGGCAACTAGCGAGATGATCATAATTTTAGCATTTTTCAATTCCTGCTTCATTTGGTGGTATAGAAATATAATATTTTCTTTTGAACTCCATCATTATCTTTTTTAGTTACCAGTTTTTATCCGAGGGCGCTGGTCGGGGCGATAGATACCCAGCAAAGCACTCTATAGCCGGCGATTTTTGTCGACCGCTACCCTCCGGTAAAGTTTGTTTTGCAAATAAACACCCCCATTAATCGTCTTACAAATTGATGTATTATATATTCAAAAACGGGGTTGTTTCTTTAACTCTATTTTTATTGGAACCGCTTTACTACTCCTTGTATATTCCTATGATGTGCTCATATTGCATATATGATAAAATGAGCCCAAAGAAATACTTCTTATAATAATATACAATAAAATCACAGAGAAAAAATGACTGAAGAAAAGAACGGGAAAAACTCGTCAATTCCTCGTGGGTACTTGACCGAGGATACCAAGGCTCGCCTAGAGTGGGTCAAAAATTTTTCAGGTCTTGAGCTTGATGATAGCGTCTGCGATGAAGCAGAAGACCTCCAGGGAATTATTGAAAATCACGTAGGCTTCATGAAGGTCCCAATGGCTGTTGTCGGCCCCATGTCCCTAAACGGAACATATGCAAAGGGTGATTTTTGTGTTCCTGTTTGCACTCTTGAGGGCACCCTTGCCATGTCCATGAACCGTGGAATGTATGCCTCTTCGCTATGTGGCGGCACACATGTTAAGCATTTTCGGCAAGAGCTTTCACGGGCCCCTGTGTTTATTTTCAACAGCCTAGAAGAAAGTGCGCAGTTTCAAATCTGGATAAAGAAAAACAAGGACAAAATCTCGGCTGTGGCTGAAAGCACCACGGGTCACGGAAAGGTATTGAGGGTTGATCAATACACCGTTCAAAACTATGTTGTTCTTGATATCGTAATGGACACAAAAAATGCCGCAGGTCAAAATATGGTCACATTGGCAGCAAAGGTCGCCTGTGAGTTTATTCGCAAAGAAACAGGGCATAGCTATTTTTTGGAGTCAAATATAAACAGCGATAAAAAAGCATCCGTTAGAAACATGTTACTTGGGCGAGGACATGGGGTTACCGCTGAGACAACAATCAAAAACAATGTAATGAAAAAGGTCTTGAAGGTAGAACCTGATATTCTTTATGATAATTGGGCCTACTATCCAGTGTTTTCAAGTATGGTTGGAACGCATGGAGTGTCCATTCACGAATCCAATGCCCTTACCGCCATATACTTGGCAACTGGTCAAGATACTGCCTGTGTAGCAGAGAACAGCATAGCACATTTTGACCTAGAAAAAAAAGAAGACGCGTTGAAGTTCAAGCTGACCCTGCCTTCTCTTACAATTGGAACTGTTGGCGGCGGAACACGCCTTAAAATGCAAAGAAAAAACTTAGAACTACTGGGGTGTGCGGAAGGTGAGAATTCTTCTAGAAAATTAGCGGAAATCATAGCCGGAGCAACCCTAGCATTGGACATCTCTCTTGTTTGTGCAATCGGTTCTCACACCTTTACCGATGCTCATATGAAATATGGTAGAAAATAATAGCGCTTATGGATGTGCTCCAAAACCCTAAGTATTCATACCTTTTGGGGCAACAGCCTTTTTACTTTAAAATATTTAAAACACTATTCTATTATTATTCTAAGCTTGTTTTCACCATCTACACACCTCTTCGCGTGTTTGGTCGGGAGAACATACCCGACAAGTCTTTTGTCTTTTGTAGTAATCACAACAGCCATATGGATGTTGCGGTTTTGGCTGTTTCGGCAGAAAGGTCGTTTAACCACTTTGGTATGTTGGCAGCAAGGGACTACTGGTTTGATAGCTGGATAAAGAG
Organism: uncultured bacterium; assembly: GCA_964404235.1. GTDB lineage: Bacteria > Fidelibacterota > Marinisomatia > Marinisomatales > UBA1611 > CACEUX01. The sequence continues at coordinate 22,556 of CAYOJL010000012.1, forward strand.
AATATCCGTAAACACAGTGATGAATCTTATTCCGGTAGACCGCGGGTCAAGCGAGGACCGAAAGCTCTCAACTCAAGACACCTTAAGCCTATGCAACTCCTTTATGGATTATGAACAACGTAATTTAATTTTGTTTCCGGAGGGAACGCGTGGGAACCCTGGAGAAATCCTTCCCTTTAAAAAGGGCGCTGCTTCTTTTGCCGTCAAGCTTAATAAGCCCATCCTACCGGCAGTTATTCATGGCTCACACAAAATCTGGCCAAGGGGGAAAATCTTTTTTAGCTGGCCAACCAAAATTCATGTTTACATTCTTGATCCAATTTACCCGGAATCTTTCCTAGAAAGAGAAAACCCCTCTGAAGATGAGGTTAGCGAGGCAGTGGAAAAAATTACTCTTGAGCTTGAAAAAAAGATAAAAGAAAAGGCCGGCCATTTATATGAATGATAAAAAAAAGTTTTTTGGTATAAACGACACCAACTGGGGACACAAGTGGGGCTTTAAAGACTCTGGGTTTGTTATTAACAAAGACAGGTCTGTGACCTTTGCGGGAAACAGGTATCCAATTTGCGGAAAAAAACTAACTCGATTTGTTCCGTTTGTTGAAGAAATGTTGGGTGTTGGGTTTAAAATAGAACCCAAAGTTGAAGAACAAACAAACAAATATGTTGATCCCCCAAAAATAAACGACGCCTTTTTTGATGAACTTAAATCCCTCTTTGATGAAGATCGATACAGCGTTGAAGATAATGAAAGGGTGTTACACAGCCATGGACAACACTCAACCGACGAGGTGTACAAGGTGCTATATGGTAGACTAGAGCAGTTCACCGACCTTGTTTTTTATGTGGAAAATGAACAGGAAACTATCCAGTTAATAGAATTAGCAAAAAAACATGATGTTTGCCTTATCCCCTATGGGGGAGGAACAAACGTAACGAACGCCCTTAGGCCGCCAAAAGAAGAAAAAAGAATGGTGGTCACTGTTGATACCAGGAGAATGAACAGGGTTGAATCTTTCGATAAAGAAAACTTAATGGTTACTGTTGAGTCAGGAATCACAGGAAAGGACCTTGAGGAGGCCTTAAACAAAGAAGGCTACACCGTAGGACACGAACCAGATAGTTATGAGTTTTCAACGGTAGGCGGTTGGATATCCACCAACGCTGCTGGGATGAAAAAACACCGATACGGGAACATAGAAGACATTGTACAAAACCTAACAATGATAACGCCGTCTGGTACGATTAACCAGATCAGGCCCCTTACAAGGTCCTCTATTGGGATAAAAACACAAAACATACTATTTGGGTCAGAGGGTAACCTCGGCATCATAACGAAAGCCACTCTAAAAATGCATCGGTTGCCTGAAAAGTCCAGCTATGAATCAATAATACTTAGCGATTGGGAAACCGGGGTAATATTCATGCAAGACCTGTTTCACTCAAATATGGTTCCTGCGAGCTCTAGGCTGGCAGACAATCTACAGATCAGACTTGGGCAAGCCTTAAAAGAAGAGAAAGGTGGGCTTCCGGGTCTTGTAGATAGGTTTAAGCAGTTTATTCTTTTTGGTGTAAAGGGTTTCGATCCAGAAAAATTCACCGTAGCTGTGTTTAAAATAGAAGGCTCTGATTCAGAGGTGAAGAACCAGAGGGCAAACCTTGAGAGGCTGGCAAAGAAACATGGCGGTGTCCTTGCTGGTGAAAGCACTGGAAAAAGTGGATACCTCGCTACCATGGTGATTGCCTATATAAGAGAGCTAATATTTACACAAAATATACTTGGGGAAACAATGGAAACAGCTGTTCCATGGTCCAAAATAAACCAAGTAAAAGAAGAGGCCTCAAAGCTTATTATAGAGCTACACAAAGAATACAACCTACCGGGGAAGCCTTTTTTCACTTCAAGAATCTCGAAAATATACCACACGGGGGTTTGCATGTATAACACAATAGCAATGTGTTATGATGGTGTAGATAACCCTGAAGATGTTTTCACAAAAATAGAGCACACTATGAGAGAAAACTTTATTAAAAATGGAGGGTCTATCTCTCACCACCATGGCGTAGGAAAGCTTAGAAAAGATTTTATGCCAGAAACAATCTCTAAAGGTAGCATTGAAATGATTCGGGGGATAAAACAGGGACAAGACCCAGAAAATATTTTTGGTGTAAATAACAACATTGTAATCGACTAAGGCGTATTCTGGCCTGAAAAATGCTACTAAAAGATAAAGTGTTTATTGTAACGGGAGCGTCTTCCGGTATTGGTGAAGAGCTTTGTAAACAGCTTTCCACTAGCGGCTCGATGGTCGTTTGTGCTGCAAGAAGGCTAGATGAGCTAGAGCGCGTATCTAAAGCAATCAATGTTCTGGGGGGCAGGTCAATTGCTGTTCAAACAGACATCACCATAACTGAACAGTGTCAAAAAATGGTGGGGAAAACCATAGAAAGTTTTGGTCGTATAGATGGGTTGGTTTTGAATGCTGGAATTAGTATGTGGGCCCGGTTCGAGGATATCGCTGATGTTGGTTTTTTCAAAGACCTTATAAACACAAACTATCTGGGCTCGGTGAACTGTGTACATGCCGCGCTACCCTACCTAAAAGAAACAAAAGGAAAGATCATAAGCTGCTCTACCGGTCAAGCCCTCATGGGTTTTCCAAGCCACTCTGGATATGCGGCTTCTAAGCATGCTCTACATGGTTTTTTATCATCCCTGGCAATTGAAAATAAAGCCGAAATAACAATTCTTGAGGCAATTCTAGGTTGGATACGAGACACAAATCTTCGAGGGAATGCATATGGTGCAGATGGAAAACAACGCTCGATGCCCCCAAAAAAACACACAAAAGAATCGGTGGCGCTAGATAACTGCGTTGAAAGAATCCTGGTTGGAATAAAAAAAGATTGGCGCACAGTATACATCCCTAGAAAATTGCGCCTCATACCTTTTTTCAAGGCGTTCTGGAGGTGGTATCTAGAGTTTAGAGCAGATAGCGTTGTAACAAAACCTGAAAAAAACTAATGTATCTCGATCTTTTCGATATAAAAAAACACGAGGTATGATACAAGGTCTTCTCGTTTGGTTTATAAAGCTCACACCATCAACAAAGCGTTGGTTTTGGAGGGTCTGGTATAATTTGTTTGCGAATAAATCAAAAGCCCACTCTTTTCGGTTCATGAACTATGGCTATGAAGAAAAGGGATTTGACCTAGGCCTATTAAAGGAAGACGAAAAGGAGCGTTATCCAATTCAGCTTTATCACCACACGGCAACACAAGTTGACATTGCAGGTAAGAAGGTTTTAGAGGTCGGTTCCGGTCGGGGTGGCGGTGCATCCTATATACAAAGATATCTTAATACATCGTCGGTGACCGGAATAGATATATCTGATAGCGCGGTACAGCTTTGCAAGTCTTCACACAAAATTGAGGGGTTGGTCTTTGCTGTGGGAGACTCAGAAAATATTCCATTTTTAGATGGCGAGTTTGATGTTGTTTTAAACGTAGAGTCTTCGCATTGTTATGGAGACATGCCCGCCTTCCTATTTGAGGTTCGTCGTGTTTTAAAACCTGGCGGTGTGTTTTTGTGGTGCGATTTTCGAACACACAAAGAAATGAGAAATCTTTTTAACCTGTTCTCCCTCGCCGGATTTAGCCAAATAAAAGAGAAGGATATAACACAAAACATATTAACCGCTCTGGACCTTTTAACCCCAGAAAGAAAAGAACAAATCACAACACATGTTCCTAAGGTTATTCAAGAGGTGTTCAAATCCTATGCCGGAGTTAGGGGTGGAAGTGTTCATAGGGCTTTTTTAGCGGGAGATATTCTTTACAAAAGCGCAGCTTTTCAAAAGGAGCAGTAGCTTTGAAGTTCTTTTGTGTTTTTGCACTGTTTTCAATCACCGCGAATGCACAATTAACCATCTTGCACTGTGGGATGCTAATTGACGGACACTCTAACAGCCCTAAAAAAGTAGTTTCTGTTATAGTTGACAAAAACATTATCATAGATATCGCAGATGGATATGTAGATCCCGGGGATGGGGATGTGGCTATCGACCTAAACAACTATACTGCCCTTCCGGGATTAATGGATATGCATGTACATTTATCTGGTGAGTCCAATCCCAAGAGATATATGGAAAGATTCACTATGAATCTTGATGATTATGCATATCAATCAATTAGATTTGCAGAACGAACACTAATGGCGGGCTTCACTACCGTTAGAGACCTTGGTGGTCCTGTTAACACCTCGCTAAGAGATGCTATTAATAAGAACCATTTGGTTGGACCAAGAATATATAGCGCAGGTAAGGCCATAGCAACAACAGGTGGCCACGCAGACCCAACCAACGGCATGAGGTTTGACCTGATGGGTGATCCTGGTCCGGCAAAAGGTGTTGTTAATGGAGTGGCTGAATCGAGAAAGGCAGTACGACAGCGGTATAAAAACGGAGCAGACCTTATAAAAATAACAGCAACAGGTGGGGTTTTGAGCGTGGCAAAAAACGGGAAAAACCCTCAGTTCAAAGAAGATGAAATCCGTGCGATTGTAGAAACAGCAGCTGATTATGATATGCATGTTGCAGCACATGCGCATGGTCCAGAGGGTATGAAGCGGGCCGTTCGGGCGGGGGTGCGCTCAATTGAACATGGAACCCTCATGGACGAAGAAACCATGGCTTTGATGAAAGAAAAGGGGGTCTTTTATGTTCCAACCATCTCTGCTGGTGAGTTTGTGGCAGAGAAAGCAGATATAGATGGGTATTATCCAGACCTAGTAAGACCTAAAGCAAAGAAGATAGGACCTCAAATCAAAAAAACATTTCAGAAGGCATATAATTCGGGGGTAAAAATTGCTTTCGGCACTGATTCGGGTGTATCCTATCATGGAGATAACGCAAAAGAATTTTCTTATATGGTAGAGTCGGGAATGCCAGAAATAGAAACAATCCAGTCTGCTACAAAAACGGCATCAGAGCTGTTGGGAATAAATGAAGTTTTGGGCACCATACAAAAAAACAAACTAGCAGATATCATAGCCGTAGAGGGTAATCCGCTTGATGACATTTCTGCTTTACAAAATGTTGTTTTTGTTATGAAAGATGGTGTTATCTATAAAAGTGGAGGTAAACAATGAGTCTGGATAAAACAACATTGGAAGCTATGATAAACAATTTTTGGGATGATAAAATCGTCCCCGCCCTTATCGAATATATAAAGATTCCGAATAAATCTCCTTCGTTTGACCCAAGGTGGAAAGAGAACGGGCATATGGACGCAGTTTTAGAACTGGCCAAGGCGTGGGCAAATAAACACCTTCCAAACGGTGCCAAGCTTATCACAAAAGAATCCCCAGGAAGAACGCCAATTATCTTGATTGATGTCCCCGGTAAAAAAGATGGGAACATATTAATGTATGGACACCTTGACAAGCAGCCGGAAATGGAGGGGTGGAATAGTGGGCTAGGCCCCTGGACGCCCGTGCTAAAAGGAGAAAAGCTGTTTGGCAGAGGCGGGGCCGATGATGGGTATGCAATGTTTGCTTCTTTGTGTGCTATAAAGTCTTTAAACGAACAAGGGCTTGACACACCTCGTGTCTTAGTCTTAATAGAGTTCTGTGAAGAAAGCGGGTCACCTGACCTTCCTTATTATATTGAGGCCTGTGGAGATATAATAGGAACCCCAGACCTTGTGATTTGCCTGGACTCTGGGGCCGGAGACTACAAAAGATTTTGGACCACAACCTCTCTTCGAGGATTAATCGGCTGTTCTCTTCGCGTAGACGTATTAAGCGAAGGCGTCCATTCTGGTGGCGCTAGCGGACATGTTCCATCTTCATTTAGAATTGCAAGGCAGCTTCTTTCCCGGTTAGAAAATGAAAAGAGTGGGGAGGTTTTGCCTAAAGAGTTAAAAACAAACATTCCAGAACACAGAATAAAAGAAGCAGAAAAACTTGTGCAAATCTTAGGAGAAGAGGTTGTTAATGAATTTCCCTGGAAAGATGATATGCAACCATCCACAGAAGACAATACGGAGGGGGTGTTGCGTAGAACTTGGCGACCTACTCTTTCAATAGTTGGTGCGAGCGGCCTCCCTCCATCAAACAATGCGGGTAATGTTCTTCGCCCTTTTACGCAGTTACAACTTTCTATTAGGATTCCACCGTTTGTAGACCACCTTAAAGCACAGGATGCCGTAAAAAACCTCCTAATAAAAAACCCTCCATATGGAGCAAAAATAACTGTGGGCTTTGAAGAGCCTGCTTCAGGCTGGAGCGCTCCAGAAACTTCGCCATGGCTGAGCGCTGCAATAAACAAGGCATCTAAAACTTATTATGGACAAGACCCTTGCTCTATGGGCGAAGGGGGTACCATCCCATTTATGGCAATGCTGGGAGAGCGATTTCCTGATGCACAATTTGTTATTACCGGAGTTCTTGGTCCCGGCTCAAACGCTCACGGCCCAAATGAGTTTTTACACATTGCTTTTGCTAAAAAACTGACAGCCTGCATAGCATCTATCATAAACGATTTTCAAAAATAAAACATGACAACCAGGACCTACCTCCTTCTTGTTTTGGCCCTGGTATCTGTAAGCTCTTCATCTTTGGTTGTTCGGTATGCTGCTTCTGTTCCTGCTATTACTTTAGCGTTTTGGAGAATGCTGACAGCAAGCGGCATGCTTTGGGCCTATAGCGCGCGGTTCGAGCGCGGATCATTAAACAAAAACAATAGGTTCCGGGTTATTTTAGCTGGGGTTTTTTTAGGGCTTCACTTTATCTTCTTTTTTATAGGTGTTCGCGAGGTCTCAATTGCAAACGCAACTCTTTTGGCAAACACGGGCCCATTATTTACCTCTCTTTTTGCCCTTATAGGTGGCAAGCCCATTCATAGACATGCTTTGATTGGGCTCTTTTGTGCAACCATTGGTATTTTAATTGTTCAGGGGTCTGGGTTTCGACTAGGGCAGGAAAATATTTTGGGAAACTTTATATCATTGTTAAGTGGACTGTGCATCGCTATTACATATATGTTCGCATCAAAAATACGGGAAGAGACGAATAATATTGTTTATGGTAGGTCGCTGTTCTTAACTGCGTCTATGTGCGTTGCTTTAGTTGCTTTACTTTTTGGACACCCTTTGTTTGGCTTTACTATTGAGCATTTCTTTTGGTTTTTATTTTTAGGTCTTGTGCCAACGATACTTGGACATAATGTGTTGAATTATGTGATCAAGTTTTTAACCCCCACTGCTGTTGCTTCAGTTCCGCTGGGAGAACCAATAATAGCCTCTATCTTTGCATATTTTCTTTTTTCTGAAGTCGTTCCTTCTGGTTCGTTATTAGGTGCGCCTTTTATATTTTTTGGTATTTTCCTAGTTTTAAACAAGTCGCTTAAACAATAGACCTTAATCCTCGGGTACTTCCTTAAAGAATGGTTGTGCTTTTGGCTCTATTCCATTTTGATTTTGATATTTTTTTATGTTCTGGTGTTTGCTGAATGTTCCTTGCCTATTTTTCGGAAGCAGGGCCGCTATTCTACACATCATCTCATCACCTATTGCATTAAGTTGTTTATTTTTCACCTCTTTATTTCCGCTTAGGCGATATGGGCCAAATGGCTTTCCTATGTTTATATAAACGGTTGGTCGAATGCCTTTAAAATTTCCTTCCCAGGCTCTCTCTGCGCCGTATATCCCAATTGGAACGATTGGTGCCTTTCCAATGGTTGACAAATAGACTGCACCATTTTTTGGTCGACTGAGAAGATTGTAGCTGACGCCGCCATCTGGAAATATTCCCAAGACCCCTCCCTGCTTTAAAACCTCCAGTGATTTTTTTATTGTAGATGGCGAAAGGTTTTTTCTATCGACAGGTATCCAGCCATATATTATTGGGGCCCATATAAACCACCACTCCACCTCTTGGTCGCTTGCTGCTATAAAATTTATAGGTTTTTGAATTCCATAACTAAAAAACAACGGGTCTTGATCGCTGAAGTGGTTGCTGGCAATAACATATGGACCAGACCCTGGAAGGTGGTGCTTACCTCTTACTTTTACCCTAGCCAAACTTGCTCCAATGAAGAGTGCGGCATAGGTAAGTAGATATCTTATTGTATGGGGCCTGGGAGAAAGCGAGGATAAAAACTCTGGCCCAAATGTTTTCAACGCCTATTTCTGCTGTTTAAAAAGGAAGGTCGTCGTCTTCCTTGGGTTTTTCAGTGGCCGGCTGAGAGGCTGCCTGTTGGCCACCCCCCATTAGCTCAACGTTGTTTACAAATACGTTTAGGCTGGCCCCACCTGTTCCATCTTTCTTTTCATATTGATTTAGGGAGACCTCCCCTTCTACAACAACCTGCTGTCCTTTAAGCATATATTCTTTTAATCTGCTTTCTGCGCGTTTACCAAAAATTGCGCAATCAAAATAATGTGTTTTCTGATTATCTCCATAGCCAGTGTTGTTGGCAACGCTAAATGAAAGAACAGCGGTTCCATTAGTGTTGAAGCGAACTTCTGCGTCTCGTGTTAGTCTGCCGCTGATTATTAATTTATTCATTTTTAAACCTCTTTATTTAATTTTTCTAATTATTATCCTTAAAAATAATTGTAATGCAGTCAATGGCTGACATATGTTTGTGTTGTTTTCTGACGAGGATATGTTTCGAAATAACTATATTTAAACCTACACATTGCTCTATTCTATATATTATTATTTACAAACAAAGCGAAACGCATTGCAAGTTGTTTATTTTTTAAGAAAAGGTGTACCCCAAGTCTTGTTTTATCGCACCTATCATGGTTTTTGTTTTTTCATCGTTTGTCGTTTTTTCTTTTATTGACTTAACTGCGTGCATAACAGTTGTGTGGTCTCTTCCTCCAAAATGAATTCCAATGTTGCTTAGTGACGCACCCATGATCTCGCGGCAAAGATACATGGAAACTTGCCTAGCTTGAGAAATTTCCATTTTTCTGCTACTCCCAACAATTTCAACCTCAGGTATAGAAGAAGATTTGGAGACTTGCTTAATAATATCTTCCATTGATATATCGCTGTTTATCCTACCCCCTGTCCTTTCTTGAACAACCTGCTTTACAAGTTCGTGGTCAATTTCTCTGTTCATCAGGGATGATTTTGCCAGTATTCTAATTATTGTCCCCTCCAAGTCTCTTACGTTGTTTTTTATATGTCTACCAATAAATTCAACGATATCATAATCAAGAACAAGTCCATTCTGCTCTGCTTTTTCTAATAGTATGGCAACTCTAACCTCAAAATTCGGAGGTTGTACATCCACAGAAAGGCCAGACTGAAAGCGGGATAACAGCCTTGCCTGCAGGCCTTTCATTTCTCCTGGGTATTTATCTGCGGTCATAACAATTTGCTTTCCTGCTTGGTGCAATACATTAAAAGTGTGGAAAAACTGCTCTTGTGTTTGTTCTTTTCCTCGAAAAAACTGAATATCGTCAATAAGCAGTATGTCTGCTTTTCTGTATTGTTGTGCGAATTCAATGGTTTT
>CAYOJL010000013.1:0-2754 GCA_964404235.1 uncultured bacterium
AAATCTAAGATTGAAAGAGTAAGATCATTTCTAGCTATTATACGACTCCCACAATTTGGGCATTTAGATAATAGACTAATGTATTCAATGATCTTGAATCTTTTCCAATTATGAGAGCATGAAAAACATTTCATTATCAACCTTAAATTAATTCTATGTTAAATCACAACAAATTAAGTTTAAATATTCTATAACTTCCTATAAAATATTAATTATCATAACTAAACAGTAATAAAATTATAGAATATTTTCTCTTTATTTCTTGGATTAATCAGTATCTATTTTCTATATTCATTTTAGCCAACCTAGCGATTTAATACGCTTTCATTTGTCATCCTTTTTTGTTTTTTATGAATTAAAGTTCACACCGAATTTGTGTGACCTTACAAACAATAGGAATGTAGAATGGCAGAAGCAATGGAACTCGATCTATCGCTAAATCAACCTGGCAAGCAACCAATTGAAAATCCTATTGCGCCCTCTTTAGAATCTATTAAAACAGAAAAAGATTCACATATACCCAGTGAATACACTATTGAAAAATACTATAGTGATGATAATCTAGGATCTGATGTTCTAAAACAAAAATATCTAGCTCCATGGGAAAAACACCCTCATCAACTTTGGACACGTCAGGCCATTGCCCTTGCATCAGTTGAAAAAACTAAGGCTGCACGAAAAAAATGGGAGAAAAAATTCTTCTCAATTTTAAAGGACTTTAGATTTGTACCTGGTGGACGTATCATGCATGGAGCAGGCAGAGAAGATATTACAACTACTCTAAACAATTGTTATGTGGTTGCCGTCAGAGATGATTCTATTAAGTCCATATACGACACGATAATTAATGAAGCTCTAACTTACAAATATGGAGGAGGATGCGGCCATGACCTTTCTGTATTAAGACCAGCAGGCAAAGCGATAAATGGCACTGGAGGAGAATCCTGTGGTCCTACAGGTTTTATGAATCTATTCAGTGAAAATACTAATACCATAGCACAACACGGTCGCCGTGGAGCCAATATGCAAACTCTACGAATTGATCATCCAGATATTGAAAAATTCATAGGTATTAAAACTGGTGATATTGATATGGTAAAATATTCAAATATTTCTGTTTTATTAACTCATCAATTTATGGAAGCGGTAAAAGAAGATATGGATTTTGACCTTCATTATGAAGGTGAAGTTTATAAAACTTTAAAAGCAAAGACACTCTGGAATAAAATCATTGAACATGCACATGCAAGTGCAGAGCCTGGCCTTTTATTTTGGGATACAATGAAAGATTATCATAATGCAGAGTATTGCTCACCCTTAGTTTCAACAAATCCATGCGCAGAGCAACCTTTACCAGATGGTGGATGCTGTAACTTGGGAGCAGTAAATCTGGAAAGATTTGTTGATGAAAATGGAAATTTTATGATTGATAAATTTAAAGAAGCAGTTGCAATAGGAACGCGTTTCTTGGACAATGTTGTGGACTATAATATGGATCGCCATGCATTAGAAGACCAAAAGAAAAATGCTATGAATGATCGTCGTGTAGGACTTGGTATATTAGGATTGGGTGATATGCTTGTGCGGCTTGGTATTAAATATGATAGTGAAGATGCTTTACAAACTATAGATCAAATCATGCAAATTTTCCGAGACACTAGCTATGAAACAAGTGTTAATCTTGCAATAGAAAAAGGTAAATACCCTAATTTTGATTGGTCTGGGTACTCAAAGAGTAAATTCGTGAAAAATTTACCAAAATCATTGCAAGAAAAAATAAAAAATAATGGTATTAGAAATTGTACTTTAACAACAGTCGCTCCAACAGGAAGTGGTGCGATAGTAGCTCGTGTAACATCAGGAGTAGAACCAATTTTTGCAACATCCTACAAAAGACGTGTTAAAGAAAATGATGGTTATGGAAAATCCTTTAAAGAATATACCGTTTATCACCCAATCATTGAAAAATTGTTTGGAACAGATGAAAATCTGCCAGAGTTTGTGGTTACAGCTCACAATATTGACCCTTACTTTCGAGTGAAAATGCAGGGTGCTATCCAGAAATACATAGATTCATCAATATCATCAACAGTAAACCTAGCTGAAAATATAGATGTGGATACGATAGCAGATATTTATACGACAGCATATGAAGCAGGACTAAAAGGAATAACAGTCTACAGAGAAGGTAGTAGAGAAGGTATTCTGGTAACTGAGAAAGATAATCAGGAAAGTAAAGAGGTCAATCTTCAACTAGAAAATCAAGTTGAAAAGAGTCCTCGTACCAGACCAAATCAAACTTCAGGTGTCACACGCCGAATTCGAACAGGTGAGGGAACATTATATATTACAATAAATGAAGACGAAAATGGCCTATGTGAAGTATTTACAACCATTGGAAAAGCAGGTGGAAATGCAGCTGCTCAATCAGAAGCAATAAGTAGATTAATTTCTCTATCTCTACGGTCAGGGTTAGATCCACATGCAATAGTTAGACAATTAAAAGGTATATCTGGCCCAAACCCTACTTGGGAAGATGGTAGACTTATTCTTTCAACTCCAGATGCGATTGGTAAAGCATTGGATGATTATTTAATTGAACGAGATAATCTTGATCCAATAGAAAACAATGATATTAATAATGATAAACCCCGTATTACCCTAGCACAAGAAAATAATGATGATAAGAATGTAATGATTTGCACAGAATGTCATAACCATAGTGTAGTAAATGAAGGTGGATGTCTAACCTGC
>CAYOJL010000013.1:2854-6715 GCA_964404235.1 uncultured bacterium
TCTTTATCATTTTGAAGAGCATTGAGCTTATCGATATGCTCATCGGTAATCTTTTGAATTTCAAACTCATTATCATGTATTATATCCTTAGAGATATGACCATCTTTTTCTAAATCATGTAAATGATGAATACCATCTCTTCTCACATTTCTGATAGCAATTCTTCCTTCTTCAATTAATTGATGTACAAACTTATTTAATTCTTGTCTTCTTTCTTCACTGAGAGCGGGAATAGGAACCAAGACTGAATTCCCATTATTACCTGGAGTGAAACCCATATTAGCATCCATAATCGCCTTTTCTAATATTGGAATCAAAGTCTTCTCGTAAGGCGTCAAAGTTATTAACCTTGGCTCAGGAACTGAAATCGTAGCGACTTGATTCATTGGTGTCATTGAGCCATAATAATCAACAGATAAAGAATTGAACATCTCTGGGTTTGCTCTTCCTGTTCTAACTTTGTTCAACTCCATATTAGTATGAACTACAGATTGATCCATACGATGTTTAACATCTTTAAGTATTTCTTCTATCATAAATTACTCCGATACTAGTGTGCCTATTTTACCTCCACACACAAGTTCTTTCAAGTCTCCACCATTATTGATGTTAAATACCTGTATTGGAAGGTTGTTCTCTTTACACAAAGTAATTGCAGTTAAATCCATAACTCTTAGATTATCATTTAGGACTTGAGAAAAAGAGATTTTATTAAATTTCTTTGCATCCTCAAATTCAATAGGGTCTTTATCATATACCCCATCAACTTTAGTTCCTTTTAAAACAATATCTGCACCTAGTTCTTTCGCTCGCAATGCTGCAGCTGAATCAGTAGTAAAAAAAGGATTACCAGTTCCTCCAGAGATTATAACTATACGTCCTTTCTCAAGGTGTCTAATCGCCCTCCTCCTTATGTATGGTTCCGCTATTTGAGATACATTTATAGCAGATAAAGTACGAGTTTCACAATTAATATTTTCTAAAGCATCTTGAACGGATATTGCATTCATAATTGTGGCTAACATCCCTAAATAATCACCAGTAACACGATCCATACCTCTACTTGAAGCCTCAATTCCACGAAAGATATTACCAGCTCCAATTATTAAACCAATACTAGTACCAAGTTCATAAATAGTCTTAACCTCGTTTGCTAGATAAGAGGCTTTTTCAGGGTCGATACCGAAACCTTTATCACCAGCCAATATCTCACCTGAAAGCTTCAGGAGTACTCGGCTATACAAAGGTTCAGCCATTGAAAGTTTTATTGTTGTCCGTTACTTGGAGCCGGGGTTTCACCAACAGCAAATCGTATAAATCGATTTATACTTATATTTTCACCTAAAGTGGCAATTGTTTCTGTAAGGATATCAGTAACTTTTTTATCAGGGTCTTTTATATATGTCTGATCTAATAAACAAGATTCTTGATAGAATTTTGCAAGCCTACCTTCTACCATTTTTTCTATGATATTATCCGGCTTACCCTCTGCTTTAGCTTGATCAGAAAAAATTTCTTTCTCACGTAATATAATTGAGTCATCTATAGATTTGCGATCTAAGCCCAACGGATTTGTCGCTGCGATTTGCATGGCAAGATTATGTGCTAGTTCAGTGAATCCGTCTGTTTTAGCAACAAAATCTGTCTCACAGTTTAATTCAAGCAGAACACCTAATCGCCCACCAGCATGAATATATGAATATACAAGACCTTCTCTTGTATCACGTGTTCCTTTCTTTTCAGCTTTCGCTATACCAGATTTTCTAAGATAATCGACAGCTTTATCTAGGTCGCCATTTGAATCGACAAGCGCTTTTTTACAATCCATCATACCTGCGCCGGTCTTCTCACGCAGGGATTTTACTAGTTTTGCGTCTATACTCATTTGATTTATTCTTCTTCTTGCGTTGTATCTTCTACAGCTACTTCAATTTCTTTCGTTTCTTTATGCTTTTCATTTTCTTTATGTGGTATAGCAACTGACTTGCTTTCTTTATCTGAAGATTTGGCACGAGCTTCGACCACTGAATCTGCTAGAGCAGAAATAATAAGTTGAATTGTACGCATTGAATCATCATTCGCTGGAATAGGATAATCTACTTTTTTAGGATTTGTATTAGAGTCTACAATTGCAATCACAGGTATATCTAAGCGCTTCGCTTCTCTTATGGCAGTATCCTCATATTGTGCATCAACCACAATTATAGCATCAGGTAATCGTTTCATATCTTTTATACCTCTATGCTGATCAGCCAGTTTTACTCGCTCACGATTAAGCATTTGCGTCTCTTTCTTTGTCATATTATTATAAAGGTTAGAACCTTCTTTTTCAAGCATTTTAAGACGTTTTATACTTTTTTTAATCGTTGAAAAATTTGTAAGTGTGCCTCCAAGCCACCTTTCAACAATATAAAACATAGAGCATCTATCAGCTTCCTGCTGAACAATATCTTGTGCCTGTTTTTTTGTTCCCACAAAAAGAATCTCACCCTTTTTATTGACAACTTTTTTAACAAACTCACAAGCTTGATTTATTGATTCAATTGTAGATTCTAGATTTATAATATGTACCCCATTTTTTTCTAAAAGTATATAGGGTTTAAAATTAGGATCCCATTTGCGGGTGACATGCCCAAAGTGGGCTCCAGTACCTAATAAATCTTCAAATTTTACTTCAGCCATATTATTAACGTTTTGAGAATTGGAAGTTTTTTCTGGCTCCAGGTTGTCCAGGTTTTTTTCTTTCAACTTTACGAGCATCACGGGTCAAGAAACCTTTTTCTTTCAATATAGAACGATAATCACCGTTAACATCTAGGAGTGCTCTAGAGATGCCTAACCGAATTGCACCTGCCTGGCCTGTTAGCCCACCACCATTGACATTTATATCAATATTATATGCTTTTTCATCTTCAACTGCCACTAAAGGTTGCATTACAATTTTTGCTAGTGTATCCCTACAAAGATAATCGCGAAAGGATTTTCCGTTAACTGTTATTTCTCCCTTGCCTGGAGTCATATAAACTCTAGCAATTGATCGTTTTCTTCTACCAGTACCATAGAAAATTGCGTCTGACATAATATTATAACTCTAGTATTTGCGGTTGCTGGGCTAGATGAGGATGCTCTGACCCAGTATATACTTTTAAATGAGAGATAATACTTCTACCTAAACGATTATGAGGGAGCATACCTTTTACTGCATTATGA
This sequence comes from uncultured bacterium, assembly GCA_964404235.1. Taxonomy (GTDB): domain Bacteria; phylum Fidelibacterota; class Marinisomatia; order Marinisomatales; family UBA1611; genus CACEUX01. The sequence goes on from CAYOJL010000013.1 coordinate 6,065, forward strand.
ACGATTCTTTCTGGCTTCGAACGTCTTATATCTGCTAAAGATGTCTCTTTGCCACCACCTGGATACCCAGTATGCCTAAAATATTTCTTATCTTTCTCTTTATTCCCTGTTACTTGAATTTTTTCTGCATTAATAACGACTACAAAATCACCCATATCCATATGCGGTGTGAAGTTCACTTTATGTTTCCCCCTTAGAATCTGCGCTATTTTAGATGCAAATCTACCTAGTACCTGACCATCTGCGTCAGCTAACCACCAATCTTTATTTATTTCTGATTTTTTAATTGAAAATGTATTCATTTCGATTCGAATAAAGCCCGCGAAGTTAGACTTTGGTTGTTCGCCTAGTCAATAAATATTCTAACATATTAATTATTAGTTTTTATAAGCATAAATACCTGATAGCGTTAGTTCAACTCTACCTTTTAATTTTTCTCCAATAAAAGGTGAGTTTTCAGATTTAGATTGTATATGAATTTTATCAAAAATCCATTCATGATTATGATCAATGATAACTATCTCTGCAGGTACCCCTTTTTTGAATAAATCTAAATTAAAATCCATTATTTTTCTAGGTTTCACAGTCAATAGAGAAATAAGATCAATCAATTTCATTCCTGATTCTTCCACAAGGACCATATTAGCAGCC
>CAYOJL010000013.1:6725-30671 GCA_964404235.1 uncultured bacterium
AATCAAAAGTTGTTTCTTTATCTTCAATTGTATGAGGAGCATGGTCTGTTGCAATACAATCAATAGTCCCATCTTTAACCGCCTCGATCAAAGCTTTACGATCAAATTCAGTTCTTATTGGCGGAGCAACTTTTAAATTCGTATCGTAGGATCTTAAAGCTTTGTCATTGAAAAAAAGATGATGTGGTGTTACTTCTGCTGTAACATTTTTGTTTTTCTTTTTCATTGAACGAATATGCCGGACTGCCTTTGCTGAACTTACATGAGGGACATGTAGTTTCGCTCCTGTGAATTCAGCAAGTTCTAAATCACGGTGTACCATTGCAGATTCTGCTAGATCAGGGTTACCAGGTAGACCTAAGTGTGTTGAAATAACTCCTTCATGCATAACTCCATCTGCACGCAAACACTCATCCTCAGCATGATTTATGACCGGAGCATTAATAAGAGTAGCATACTCTAAAGCGATTCTCATCATTGACCCATCCTGTAAAGGAATTCCATCATCACTAAATGCGATAGCACCTTCTTGAAACATCAAAGCCATTTCTGTTATATATTTTCCATCCTGTGCTTTAGTAATGGAACCAATTGGGTGTATATGAATTGGACATTTTTCCGCTTTTTTTTGAATAAAATTTATTGATTCAGGCGAATCCAACGGTGGATTGGTATTAGGCATAACGCATACTCGTGTAAAACCACCAGCCATAGCAGAAATAGATCCTGTATCTAAAGTTTCTTTATCTTCTCTTCCAGGCTCTCGAAAATGTACATGTAGGTCACAGAATCCATGAGTAATTATTTTATCTTTACAGTCAATGATCTCTGCTGATTTAGGTACATCAAATTTACCTATATCTTCAATATATCCATCTTTTATCCATAAATCAGCTTTATATGTTTCTTTATTAAATGGATCTAATATTGTTCCTTCTTTTAAAACAGTATGTTTAGAAAGTTTTTTTATTGGCATTTAATCATCCCCATCATTGGCTTTCCCCCCACAAAGAAGGTAGAGGATTGCCATTCTTGATGCTACACCATTTAAAACTTGGTCTAATATTATAGCTTGGTCACTATCAGCAACTACCCCATCAATTTCAACTCCTCGGTTCATAGGACCAGGATGCATAATAATAATCTCCTTTTTATGTTTCTTCAATCTTTCATCAGTAATTCCAAACGTTGCTCTGTATTCACGGGTTGATGGTACTAATCCACGCCCCATCCTCTCCTTTTGAATACGAAGCACATTTAAAGCATCAGCCCATTCAATTATCTCATCCAAGCTAGAATTATACTTAACATCCATATCTTGAAGAAAATTTGGAATCAGATTAGGTGGACCACAAACCTTTATCTCTGCTCCCATGGTACTTAATCCATAAATATTACTTAAAGCAACCCGACTATGGCAGATATCACCAATAATGCCAATTTTTAAACCATCCAGTCTTCCAAATTTTTCATAAAGGCTCATCATATCTAAAATAGCTTGTGTCGGATGCTCGTGTGTGCCATCACCAGCATTTATAATAATTGCATCAATAAACTGCGTCAGATGTTTCGGTGCACCTGGGGTTGGATGTCTCATAACGACTGCATCAATCTTCATTGCCTCTATATTTTGAGCTGTGTCTTTAAAACTCTCACCTTTTTTAAGACTACTAGAAGAAGCAGAAAAATTTACAGTATCAGCACTAAGACGTTTCTGTGCAAGTTCAAAACTGATCCTAGTCCTTGTAGAGTTTTCAAAAAATAGATTGACAATGGTCACACCCTGCAGTGATGGGACTTTCTTTATAGGGCGTTCTAGTACTTCACGAAAATTAAAAGCAGTATCAATGATTGTTTGAATATCTTTTGCTGGGTAATCTTCTAGACCCAACAAATGTTTTTGTTCTAGCATTTTTATTCTTCGACTTTCACTAGTAGAACATTATCAATATGATCTGTCTCATTTAGCATTACACGGACATGCTCTCCATCGTTGGTTGGCACATTTTTGCCCACATAATCTGCTTTAATAGGAAGTTCTCTATGACCACGGTCAACTAAGACTGCTAATTGTACTTTTGCTGCCCTACCAAAGCTATTTAATTCATCTAATGCGGCTCTCACAGTCCGGCCAGAATAAAGAACATCATCTACAAGGATTACTACTTTACCATCTAATGAAAATGATATATCTGTGCCTTTTACTTCAGGCACTAAAAGTCTTTCCCTAAAATCATCACGGTGAAAAGTAATATCTAGAGATCCCTGTTCTATATCTAGACCAATAAATTCATAAATCTTTTGCTTGATGCGAGCGGCTAGAGGGACACCGCGATTATGGATTCCAATTAAAACAATATCTTGTGGATTTTGATTATGTTCTAGTATCTCATGACATAGACGCGTAATTGAGCGCTCAACTGCTATTTCATCCATTAGTATCTTTTTATTCAATTGTATTCCCTTATCTAAAAAAAAACCCCCGGCAGAGTAAAAAAGTCTCATACGGAGGTGTATTCTCTGCCCTTTCCCGCCTCACTGGACTGGTTTAAAGGGTTAAAAAGCGGCGTAAATTATATAATTACTTGGAATAAACAATATAGTATTTGACTAATATCCTGGTTACCTAGATTATCCATTTCCAAAGTTAAGTCTATTGGTTCTTTTGAAAACCATTTAACCTGTCTTTTAGCCAATTGGCGTGTTTTAATGATGATCTTCTCTCTCATTTCTTCGTAGTTTATTTTCTTATTAAGATATGATTGGATCTGTCTATACCCAATAGAGTTAAGAGCTGGAAAAAATCTCTTATCCCTATCTTGTTGACTTAATAATATTTCTACTTCTTCAATCCAGCCTTGCTCCAACATTACATCTGTTCTATGTTGAATCCGTTCTTTTAAGATATTTCGTTTCCATTTTATTGCAATAGTGTATAAATCTAATTCAGCTGTTGGATTAAATCTTTGTTCAATAAAATTCTCGCTTGGGGTTTTACCGGTTGCTTCAAATATTTCAAGTGCCCTCACAAGGCGTTTTTTATTGTTTAAGTGTACAAGCTCTGCATATTCTGGATCAATCGAGCGGAGCTGTTCTAATAATTTGAGTGGATCATCATCATTTGATTTTTCTTATCGATCTCTAGCTAAAAGATCTGTCGTGCTACCTTCGAATATTCCCTTCGAGATTGCCCTATAGTAAAGACCCGCACCTCCACAAATAATAGGTACCTTACCATTAGATTGTATAGTTTCTACTTTGTCAATAACAAGTTTTGAATATTCTCCGGCTGATATAGGATCTGATGGGTCTTGAAAACCAATTAAATGATGTTTAATCCCTTCCATTTCCTTAATTGTTGGCTGAGCTGTTCCTATGGACATCCCTCTATAGATCTGTCTAGAATCCAAGCCAATCACTTCTGCGTTTATTTTTTTTGATAGTTTAACTGCTAATGAGGTTTTTCCACTAGATGTTGGACCAATTATGGTAAGGATTTTTTTCATTCCTATAGATTAGAAAAAAATAACAATGTTTATATTTTTGAAACCTACCAAGGTAACTGATCTAAATCAACGTTTCCACCTGATAGAATCAAACCCACTTTTTTACCACTAAAGATCTTTTTATTATTTAATACTGCTGCCAATACAATTGAACAAGAAGGTTCAACAATAATCTTCATACGCTCCCATATCATTTGCATAGTAGAAATAATATCGTCTTCAGAGATTGGTATAATACCATTTACTTTTTCTCTGATAATTGGAAAAGTTATAGTCCCTATTTGAGCTCTAAGCCCATCACAAATGGTATTGGTTGTTTCATTTGATTGAATTTTGCCGCTTAGTAATGACCTATATGCATCGTCTGCTTCAATAGGCTCTGCTCCAAATACTTGAATATTTTTATTTTTTTCCTTAGCATAACAAAGAGTTCCACTCAATAGGCCACCGCCACTAACAGGAGTAACAATAATATCTAAATCTGGGTACTCTTCCATTAATTCCAAGGCTGCAGTCCCTTGACCACAAATAATACGTTCATCATTATAAGGATGTACAAGTACCGAACCTGTATCATCTAAAACTTCAGTCAACGTTTTATCTCTAGAAGCTTGATTTGGTTCACACCATATGATCTGCCCACCATTTCTTTTTACATTTCTTATTTTGATATGAGGTGTATTTTTAGGCATAACAACTTTTGTGATTCCACCCAAGTTTGTAACAGCCATAGATAATGCTGCACCATGATTGCCAGAAGATGCAGTTGCAACCCCTCTATTTAGATCATCCTTTGATAACTGAAGTACTGTGTTGCTAGCACCTCGTATTTTGAATGATCCAGCTTTTTGAAAATTTTCACATTTAAAATATAGTTCAGCATTTGAAAGATCGTTCAAACTTGAGTTTGTTAGTACTGGAGTATTATGGATAAATGGTTTTATCCTATTATGTGCACTTTGTATTTCATTGAATATCGGCATAGTAAAATTTAATGTTATTAATAATAATGAATTGTATAACCAATATTAAATTTTGCAAATGATTAAAAGAATAATCTTTCTATTACTTTTTATTTCCTCTTGTAATCAAAATACTATGATTCCAATATCGATCTATACAGAGCTAGGACCCATCGTTTTAGATCTTTATCCAGATAAGGCACCTATAACTGTAAATAACTTTTTAAAATATATAGATGAAGATCGATATAAAGATTTCCATTTTTATCGTGTAGTTCATCTAGAAAACCAGCCTCAAAATGATATTAAGATCGAAGTAATCCAAGGTGGGTTAGGGTTTAATAAACATGAGCAAGAATTAGAAAGCATACCACATGAAACCACGGAAATATCTAATATAAAACATTTGAATGGCACAATCTCAATGGCACGAATGGAACCAGGAACTGCTAGCTCAGAAATATTTATTTGCATAAATGACCAGCCAGAACTTGATTTCAAAGGCCTTCGGAATCCTGATGGTTACGGATTTGCGGCATTTGGAAGAGTAAGATCTGGCATGGATATAGTTAAGATGATACAAGCTCTGCCGTCAATAGAGCAAAAGTTGAATAACACTGTTAAGGTAGATTCAATCATTAGGAATTAATAATAATAATGAAAAAATCTGTCATTCTTTTTAGACATGGAAAATCAGATTGGAATGCGACCTTTGAATCTGACCATGATCGCCCAGTTTCCAAGAGAGGGTCCAAAGCTGCAAAGAAAATGGGCAAATATCTTAGCAATATTGACCAAGTACCAAGTCTTATCATTTCATCCACCGCACTTAGAGCACGAAATACGGCTGAAATAGCCATTAAGGCAGGAAAATGGAGTTCAGACCTAGTCCTTGAAAAAAAGATCTATGAAAGCTCTGTAGAGACCTTAATAAACATTATAAGGCAACAAAAGGATGAATATAATAGTATCTGTCTTGTTGGCCACGAACCAACATTCTCATCCTTTATTGAACGATGTAACAATGCTGTTTGGTCGAGGTTCCCAACCGCATCCATGGCCCGAATAGATTTTAATATAAATAGCTGGTATGATGTTGATCTGAAATTTGGAAGTTTAGTTTGGCTATTAAGACCAAAAGAAATAGATCAATGACGTTCAAATCTGCCATCTAATTCATCTAAAGACATCTGTACAATGATTGGTCGTCCATGAGGGCAATAATAGGGATGCTCTGTAGAAAAAAGCCTATTTACTAGTTCTTGCATTTCCTCTTTCATTAGTGAGTCACCTGCCTTGATAGCAGCCTTACAGGCAAACATAGCCGCAAGACCTTCTTGAAATGAACTGTATTGTTTACGCTCTTTAATAAAGTTATCCAATATCTCTCTTATCACATCTTTTTCATTTCCAAGAGCCATTTCAGAGGGTATGGCATCTATTCGTATGGATGATTCATCTTGTTTTTTTATTTTAAATCCAATCTTCTCCAAATAGGGTAACACATCCAATAAAGCATCGAAATCATTATGGGAAAAATCAATTATTTCTGGGAAAAGTAGTGTCTGAGATGCCATGGAAGTAGATTCAAAAGCCTTAAGAGCCTCTTCGTATAATACTCTTTCATGAGCAACATGCTGGTCAATGATGACTAGCCCGCTATTGACCTCAGAAACAATATATTTCTTATGGATCTGCCATATATTTTCCGTACTAATTGATTCCTGATCTGAAATAGGTTTGTCAGCGAGCTTTGAAACATAATCTCTGGCCCTTTCAATATTACTTTTTGTGGGCGAAAGACCTTGGGCTTGATTAAAGTCCATTATACTCTGATTGGGATCAGTTGTAATGGTCTCAGTTGGGATATTTTGTGGTGAATTATAATATCCTTTATTTCTTTCAGATATTGCTGAATGTTGTTGAAATGAAGTATCAAATCCAGGAATTGTATCTAAAATAGAGCTAAGTGCTTCACTCACACCCGACTTTAAAATATTAAATATCCTCCATTCATCTTTAAAACGTACTTCTGTCTTCATGGGATGTACATTAACATCTACTTGATCTGTAGGGAGTACTGCATTGATCACAAAAAAAGGATATTCTCCTCTTTTAATTAAAGATTCAAAAGCATTATAAACTGCTCTATTCATAAGACGATCTTTTATAAAACGTCTATTTAAAAATAAGTATTGTTCACCTGGACGAGACCGAACTAGATTGAGATTCCCTACAAAACCCGAAAAAACATAGTCTCCCTTCGCTATATTAAGTTCAAGTAAGTTCCTAGAATAGGTCGGGTCTAAGAGGTTATCTATTCTATCTTCAAGAGGCTCTGGTAATACATGGAATATATCTCGATTATCTGCTACCAGTTTGAAAGCAACTTCTGGGAATGCCAATCCATAGCAACGTACAACATCAACAATTTTTCTTAGTTCTGTTCTAGGTGTTTTTAAGAATTTTTTACGTGCTGGAGTATTATAAAATAAATTACGTATTGTTACTTCAGTTCCACCAATCTCAGCTGCTGGTTGCACCTCTCCAGGACTACCATTATTGATTGGAAGTTCTGCTCCTTCCCCATTTCCGTTACTGGAAACTATCGACATTTCTGATACAGAAGCGATACTGGCAAGTGCTTCTCCACGAAATCCTAGAGTATCTATTGAAAAAAGGTCATTAATCGTTTGGATCTTACTAGTATGAAATCTCAAAATAGATGATGGAAGTTCTTCTGCTGGTATCCCATCACCATTATCACGAACCTGAATTGTTTGATGCCCACCTTTTTCAATAACGATCATTATCTCTAAAGCACCAGCATCTAAACTATTCTCAATTAATTCTTTGACAACAGATGCAGGACGTTCTACGACCTCTCCTGCGGATATTTTATTTCTTAAATCTTCAGATAGAGCTTTTATCATATAAAGTAATTTTAATTTTTAATAATAGAAATCGTCTTTTCAAAAACATTTTTGTGGATTGCTTCTCCATTCTTAATTAGTGCATCAACTTCCTTTTGAAGTGATTTACAATAAGAGCGATCATCAACTTCTGAAAGATTTATCATTACATTCATACACGCTCCCCTAAGACCTGCTAAAGCAACTTCAGCTGCAACACCTGCATCTGAAACTGAATTTGGATTTCCATTTGTCACTAGTGCTTCTGAAAGTTCAATAACTCTTAAACATTTCTGGGCTGTTTCTAAAGGTATCTGGATCGCATATTTATTTGCATTATCTAAATTTTCTTTTTTTATATCTTTTTCTTCATCTGTAGTTGCCGGTAACCTATTTGCTTCCATGACCTTATTGAATGCCTGTGTATCTTCTTCTACTAATACTGCTAATCGGTCTTTCAACTGTTGCGCCTCCACTCCGATCTCATCCATGAGTGGTTTACTATCAAGCATTTCCTTTTTCTCATGAGTAAGCGCTGCAACCATAGAGGATAGTGCAGCACCTAACGACCCAGCTAATGCAGCAACGCTACCACCTCCAGGGGCTGGACTATTAGTAGATAATTCATTTAAAAATTCCGTATCGATCATTGTCTGTTCTTTTTGATTGCCATTATTCACAGCGTAATCTATTATTTTTTCATTTATAATAAAGGGTGCAACATCATTTAATCCCAAAGACTGTATAGCACATTCAATAATATCATTAACAGGGACTCCAATAGACCTATTTTGTTTTTTTAAGTAATAAGTACCTGCCATAAGTACCGCTTCTAAAGGAATCAATCCAACGAGTTCACTTCCTGTTACTCTTATACCTCTTTCACTAGCTAACCTACAGGCTTCATCAAACACATTATGTATAGTTGAGATCTTGTAATTATTAAAATTTATTGAAATCTGAGCTCTTTCAAAACTATCCACATACCAACCTATAGCCTTTATCTCTTTAAATATTCCTGGAACCTTAACTGGTTTACCATCTTCATGGCGCACTATCTCTCCATCCAATAGATTTTTAGAATTTGGATTTGGAATTCTTTTACTTCTACCTGCTTCTCTCAGCTCAAATGCAATATCCGTTGCTAACCGATGATCACGAGTATTAAGATTAATATTATAGGCTATCAAAAAGTCCCTACATCCAATAGCCGTAGCACCACCTTTTACATGGAGCTCACTAGGTCCATAATCAGGCTTCCAATCCGGATCAGCTAATTTATCAGATAGTCCTTCATACTCACCTTTACGTATATCAGGTAGTTTTTTTCGTTTTGGGTCCTTTGAAGATCTTTCATATAAATATATGGGAATCTTTAATTCATCACCAACTCGCTTTCCAACTTGCTTTGAAAGCTCGATACATTCCTCTTCTGATACACCATTAATTGGAATAAAAGGACAAACATCAGTTGCTCCCATCCTGGGATGAGTCCCACTATGCTTACTCATATCAAGAATCTCTGAAGCAATCTTTATACCCTGAAAAGCAGCCTCTGCAATTGCCTCCGGTGGCCCTACCAATGTAACTACAGTCCGGTTTGTATCTTTACCAGGATCCACATCTAAGACGGTCACCTGGTCTACTTGCTTAATATGATCTAAAATTATATTTATCTTTTCAGTATCTCGCCCTTCAGAGAAATTAGGAACACATTCTATCAATTTGTTCATATATCAATTATATGCAATGGTATTTAAATAGATAATAAAGAACATTACTATGATAAACATTCCGAAGGTCCACCATAGTGTTCGTCCTATATTTCTTCGTTTGGGAATTATATTTTTAAAATATCCCATTCTACATTGGGCTGCCACCTAAGAACAATAACATAAAAAAATTCACAAATGGTCTCATGAAGAGCCATAGAATAGAGAATCCAGTTATATAACCAAATAGTATCAAACCAAAAAGTACCTGTGGTCCATATGATTGGATCTTCCAAGCAAGCTGTGGGTTTGTCCGCATCAAATACGCGGAGAATATTTGCGAACCATCTAATGGTGCAACAGGAATCAAATTAAAAACTGCTAGAGCAATATTGATCTGAGTAAAATATATTATTAATAAATAAATAGACTCTGATAGTAATCCTGTACCATTTAAAAGTCTAAACAACATACCCGCCAACATAGCTAAAAGTAAATTAGAAAGTGGTCCTGCTGCTGCTACTTTCATCATATCTACTCGTGGATTTTTTAAATTTCTACCATCTACTGGTACTGGTTTTGCCCAACCAAATCCAACAAAAAGAATCATCATTGAACCCATCACATCTAAATGTGCCATTGGATTCAAAGTTAACCTTCCCATTCTTGCTGCAGTATTATCACCACATTTTGATGCCATCCATGCATGAGCAAACTCATGGAAAGATAGTGCAAACATCAATGTTGGGATTAGAAGAACCAGTGCTTCAGTTGAAAGTCTAAATAAAATGCTTAACTCCTCGGATGATGTGATTTATAGACTTCTTTTAAATGATGTTTGTCCAAATGCGTATATATCTGAGTTGTGGATATATCACTATGGCCCAATAAGGCCTGAACAAAACGTAAATCTGCACCACCTTCTAAAAGGTGTGTAGCAAATGAATGTCGTAAAGTATGCGGCGAAATAGATTTTGTGATCCCTGCTGCACGGCACCATTTTTTTAAAATATTATTTATCATTGCACGGGTAAGTGGTTTCCCATTTCTGCTAACAAAAATAGAACTGGAACTTGTTTTTTTTATCAATTTATGCCTTGAGTGATCTAAATAATCATTTAAAAACCTCTTTGCTCTACCGCCTATTGGCAATAGGCGTTCTTTAGACCCCTTACCCATGACTCTAATCAAGTCATCCTCAAAAATCAAATTGGAAGTCTCTAAATCACAAAGTTCTGTAACTCTTATACCACATGAATATAACATTTCAATAATGGCTTTATCTCGTTTTGCAAATTGATATGAGTCATCAATAGCTTCTGTAATAGCGTTTATTTCTTCTTCACTAAGTGCATCTGGTCGAAATTTCTGTAACCTTGGGCTTGATAATAATACAGATGGATTTTGCTCAACTAAATCCTCAGATACTAAAAACTTATGGTAGGAACGTATTGATGCAATAATCCTAGCAATAGTTGTCGATGCTGATCCCGCGCTTTTTTTAACATTTATATATTCATCTATAAAATCTTTCGTAATAGCAGAAATGTTTTTATCCCAATTTGATAATATGAATTCAAAGTACTCTTTCAAATCTCTTTCATAAGCATTAATAGTATTCGATGATAAATTACGCTCAACTCTAAGCATTGTTAAATAATCCTGAAAATAATCATTCATTTTCAGTTTGAAAAGTTATCCTCTATTAGACCACAAATAATCTGTCCAATCATTATGTGACCCTCTTGAATCCGTTGAGTATTCTCAGAAGGTACATAAATAGTTACATCAGATAATCCATTTAATTTTCCGCCTGTTTTTCCAGTAAAGGAGATAGTCTTGAGACCTTTGTATTTTGCCTGTTTAATTGCAGCTATAATGTTTGAAGAATTTCCACTTGTTGAGATTGCTACTAATACATCATTCTCATTACCTAAGCCCTGAATTTGTCTTGAAAAAATAGATTCAAAATCGGTGTCATTTGACCATGCAGTTATAAAAGATGTATCTGTAGTTAATGCTAATGACGGAATCGGTTTTCTTTCATGACTTGTCATGCCTCCCATTAACTCAGTTGCTAAATGCTGGGCATCTGCTGCACTGCCACCATTTCCACACCATAATATCTTTCCACCACCTCTTATAGAAGCTATCATAATTTCAGCTGCAGATCCAATATCATTAAGGCAGTTATCTAAAGTAAGTTCTTTGACAGAAATACTTTCCAAGATTTGTTCTTTTATTGTTTTATGCATTACCTCCTCCAGTGGATTGCATCTGCAAACTCTTTTGTTAGATTCAAATCATTCTCAATAATTGTACCTGTTACAATAATTGAAGCACCCGAACGAACAGATCTTGCTGCAACCTCAGGAGTATTAATTCCTCCACCAACAATCAAAGGCACATCTATTACATTTTTTACAGCCTCTATAAGAGCTGTAGAAATAGGCTGTTTAGCGCCACTTCCAGCTTCAAGGTAAATCAATTTCATACCTAGGTACTGACCAGCCAGGGCATGGGCAACTGTAACATCTACTCTATCCATCGGTATAGGCCTTGTACCACTCATAAATTCAACAGTACTTCCTGCACCACCATCAACAAGGATATATCCAGTAGGAATTGTCTCGATACCCATATCTTTAACTAACGGTGCTGCAATTACTTGTTCTCCAATCAGGTAATGAGGGTTTCTACCAGATATGACAGACATAAAAAGCATTGCATCATAATAGGGATTTAATTGCCCAACCCCACCAGGAAAAAAGATCACTGGAATATTAGAACATGATTTAATCAGCTTTACTCTTTCTACACATTTTGTGTCCATCATTAAACTTCCACCAACAAAAAGAGCATCAACACCAGATTCGTTTGCTTTTAAAACACGGTCTTGAATTGAATTTTCATCATTCCTGTCTGGATCAATAAGTACTACATAAGCAGCACCATTTTTCTCGACTGTAGATATTAAATGGGTAATTACTGACATTTATCCTATAAGCTCTTCATATGCAGCGGATTTCATTAAATCATCTTTCTCATTGAGGTTTGTTGGTTTGATTTTAATAAGCCATCCATCACCATATGGATCTGTATTTACCAGATCAGATGAATCTTCTAAAATTTCATTCACTTCTACAACAGTACCTGTGACTGGAGCATAAAGTTCAGAAACAGTTTTCACTGCCTCTACCTCACCAAAACTATCTCCTGCATTAACTTCTTTTCCAATTTCAGGAAATTCAATAAATATAATATCCCCTAATTGACTTTGCGCATAATCTGTGATACCTATGACAACCTCATTATCTTTAAAATTGGCCCACTCATGTTCTTTCGTGTAAAGTAGATGTTCTGGAGTATTCATTATTCGTCCTTTATTAATTTTCTTCTGCGTTATAGTTAAATGTTTCAAGAAAACTTGTATCAAAATCACCTGATTTATAAATCTTATCTCTCATAATAGCCATTTGGTAAGGTATTGTTGTTTTGGGACCATCAATGATAGTTTCTTCTAAAGCTCTCTGCATTCTTATGATAGCCCTCTCTCTATTTTTTGCATGAACAATGATTTTGCCTATCATTGAATCATATTGACTTGGAATAACATAACCTGCGTAGGCATGTGAATCAACCCGAACGCCTTTACCACCAGGCATATGAAAACTAGTGATTTCTCCAGGAAAAGGCATAAAATTATTAGATGGGTCTTCTGCATTTATGCGACATTCAATTGAATGTCCTCTTAATTGAAAATTATCAAGATCTGGACATTCTTTTCCAGCATGCATCTTGATCTGCTGCTTTATTAGATCAACACCAGTTACCATTTCTGTAACAGGATGTTCCACCTGTATACGCGTATTCATTTCCATAAAATAAAAATTCTTTTCATTATCCATCAAGAACTCGATTGTACCTACTCCTACATAGTTTACAAACTTGGCACCTGATACAGCTGCATCACCAATCTTTTTTCTAGTATCATCATCTACTAATGGCGACGGCGATTCCTCAATTAATTTTTGATGCCGACGTTGAATAGAACACTCCCGCTCTCCTAAATGAATAGTATTACCATGTTTATCCGCTAATATTTGGACCTCAATATGTCGTGGATTTTGAATGAATTTTTCAATATATATATCACCATTTCCAAACGCTGTTATGGACTCCTGATTCGCTGACTTGTATAATGCTTTTACATCTGTAGCATCTTTAACTAGACGCATACCACGTCCACCTCCGCCTGCAGAAGCCTTGAGCATAATAGGATATCCCATTTCATTGGCTTTATCTAGTGCATCTTCAGGACCATCCAACACTCCATCACCGCCAGGCACAACTGGAACACCAGCTGCTTTCATAGTTTGTTTTGCTTTAGCTTTGTTGCCCATAGAATCAATTATTTCTGGACTAGGACCAAGAAACACAAAACCATTATCTCCACAGATCTTCGAAAATTGTGCAGATTCTGAAAGGAACCCATACCCGGGGTGAATCGCATCTGCTCCGGTTATTTCACCTGCTGCAATAATTTTTGGAATATTAAGATAACTGTCTTTACTTGGTGGTGGACCAATACATACAGCTTCATCAGCAAATTTTACATGAAGAGAATACTCATCAGCTGTTGAATAAACTGCAACAGTCTTAATATTGAGTTCATGGCAAGCTCTTATAACACGAAGAGCAATCTCACCACGATTAGCAATTAGAACTTTATTAAACATTACGAAGAAATTAGTTTGGGTTTATAATAAATAAAGTTTGATTGTATTCAACAGGCTCTCCATTATTTACCTTAATATCTGTAATTGTGCCATCAAATTCTGATTCGATCTCATTCATTATTTTCATCGCTTCAATAATACAAAGAGTCTGCCCTTTCTTAACGACATCACCTACATTAACAAAAGATGGGTCATCAGGAGTTGGTGATGAATAAAAGGTGCCAGGCATAGGAGAAAGTAATTCTTCATTTCCCTCATTGTTTGAAGTGGTTGATTCTGATGCTTCACTTTCCTTTGGTGATACACTTTGGTATTCCTGAACAGATTTTGGGGATCTTTCTGTTGGAATTGATGTATCTTGGACAACAACATTCGCCTGTTTTGATACACGATATTTACGGCCCCAAAAATTAACTTCTATCTCATTTACATTAGAATTTTCTAATATATATATGATTTCCTTTAACTTATCCTGCCACATAAAACCTCCTTGAAAACCTATTCTTTTGACCGTTCAACATACTCACCGGTTCTGGTATCAATCCTTAACTTTTCCCCTTCATTAATAAATAGAGGAACATTGAGCGTAAGACCTGTCTCAACTTTAGCTGGTTTGGTAGCACCAGTTGCAGTATTACCTTTAAATCCTGGTTCAGTATCAGTGACCTCTAATATTACATGGGATGGTAATCTAACATCAAGGACCTCATTGCCATCGAATAATAAGTCAACATTTAACCCAGCTGTAAGAAAAAAATTTCCATCTCCAACTGAATCAGTATCAACATTCAACTGTTCATATGTTTCATTATCCATGAATACGTAAAAATCATTATCTAAATAAAGAAACTGCATGGCTTTTGCCTCGACTCTTATAAATTCAAGTTTATGACCCGAGTTAAATGTTTCATCTATTATTTTTCCTGATTGAATATCCTTAAGCTTGGTGCGGACAAATGCACCACCCTTTCCTGGTTTGACATGTTGAAATTCAATCACCTTCATTCTTTTACTTTTATGGAGAATTACCGCACCATTACGAATATCTGCTGTTGTTGCCATGGAATGTCCTAAAATATTATAAAGTTACTCAATATAAATTACTATACTGCCGCATCGGTTCAAACGAGTTGCAAGCTTAAAGAATTAATCTATTATAATTGCTCAATAAGTGATTCAACTTTCTTTTTATCAGTAGACATTGTTTCTAGATCAGGTGTTACACGTGCATATTTAACTTGGTCTGCATCATACAAAAATTCAATCCATTTGGACAGATAAATATCATTTACTGGGAATATAATACGTGCAGAGTCTATTTCTTCAGTGGTCATTTCAAGTGCATGAATAAAATATTTTGTTTCAACATACTCTCTTGAAATATGAGATAAACTAGCATAATATTCTTTTGTTAATCCAAAATCATCTAACTCTCCAATGCGTCTGATTGCTCGTTCATAGGGTGTTTCTAAAAAAGAATAGTCAACTTTTTGGTATTTAATTAACTGTCTTTGTCTCCATATCCAAATCATACCAATGACTATAAAAATTATGAGGGCAATAAATATTATCTCTCTAAGTGGAAATATACCTTTAACTGGGACTGGGCCTTTAATATCCTGAAAATCAGTTTTTGTTGATGTGGCCAAAATACTTGATATTGAAAAATAAACAGGATCTGCAATTATAGTTTTTCCTATAGTATCTCCATTATTAAACACTTGGATTGAATATTCCGGGGTTTTAAAACTTCCTGTATCCCAAGCAATAATTTGATATTGAATTCCACACAACTTTTCATTTTCATAAATAAAATTTTTCTTTTTTATTGAAAGAGTATCCTGTGGAATAGTCAATCCTGGAAATTCAATATCTTGGTTATCCAATCCTTCAACTTTAATGGTCCAGAGAAATAAATCTCCAATGAAACCATGCGTTGTATCAAGTGCTGAAATAACAGATAGGGACTGTCCCAATAAAATGAAAGGGAAAAATAATATAATTATTTTCACTAATTACGTTTTTCTCTTGTTTTGAAAAGTGATAAAAGAGGTTCAACAAAATCTTGATCTGTGGATATCGGAATTATATCAAAACCAATTTTTCTTGATTCTTTCTCAAATTTAGTTTGATCTATATCAAGTTGTTTTTTCAAAGCTTTTAAGGCATGATCTGAAGATGTATCTATCCAAAATGCAGAGCCCGTTTCAGGATCCTCAATCTTTGCTAAACCAAGATCTGGTAGCCTTATTTCTGCTGGGTCATATAATTGGATGCCAATAAGATCATGTTTTCTATTAACAACTTTTAAGGAAGGCCAGTACCCATCATCTAAAAAATCCGATATTAAAAAGACAACACTTTTTCTTTTGGCTACTTTTAATAAGTAATCCAAAGCTGTTTTAATTGAAGTCCCATTCTTTGTTGGATTTGTATACAGTAATTCACGAACAACTCTAAGTATATGGCTTTTACCTTTTTTGGGCACTACGTACTTCTCTACATCATCAGAAAAAAGAATCAAACCAACTTTATCATTATTCTTTATAGCAGAGAACCCCAACACAGCTGCAATTTCAGCTCCAAATTCTCTTTTTAACTGCTGGTGTGATCCAAATTCTCCTGATGCCGATATATCAACCAAAAGATATACCGTAAGCTCACGTTCTTCTTCAAAGATTTTAACAAAAGGAGATCCAGTTCTAGCAGTAACGTTCCAATCAATTAAACGAATATCGTCTCCAGGTTGATATTCTCTAACTTCAGAGAAAGTCATACCACGTCCCTTAAAAACAGAATGATATTCTCCTCCAAAAAGATCATTGACCAATCCACGGGTACGAATCTCGATGCGCTTGACCTTCTTAAGGATCTGCTGAGGAATCATTTTTTATTTAAGGTACTTCTATTACTTCAAATAATCGTTGTATCACGTCTTCAGGTGTTAATTCCTCAGCTTCCGCTTCATAGGTCAGTATAATACGATGTCGTAATACATCAGCACCAATATATCGAATATCTTCAGGAGTTATATAGCCACGGTGCTCTGTGAATGCACGAGATTTAGCAGCACGAATAAGATTAATAGTTGCCCTAGGAGATGCACCATAATCAATAATTCCATCAAGGTCCTTGAGGCCAAAGTCTTTCGGATTCCTTGTTGCAAAAATTAGATTTAAAACATAATCCTCAACTTTTTCGTCAACATATATATCTTGGATAATAGCCTGTGCATTTAAAATCTCTTCTGGCGTAACCACAGAATCCATTGAAGATAAATCCATTGGCCTTGTATTTTGCCGCAAAACTAATCGTTCGGAATCATGATCTGGATATTTAACAATAAGTTTGAACATGAAACGATCAACTTGGGCTTCAGGTAATGGATAAGTACCTTCCTGTTCAATCGGATTTTGAGTGGCCATAACAAGGAAAGGAGATTGTAGATTGAAAGTATTTTCACCAATGGTGACTTGCCTTTCCTGCATTGCTTCTAAAAGTGCACTTTGGACTTTTGCTGGTGAACGGTTTATCTCATCAGCTAAAATTATATTCGAAAAAATAGGGCCCCTTCTTGTATCAAAGCTTCCTGTTTTCTGATTATAGATCAAAGTTCCTAGTAAATCTGCAGGTAGCATATCAGGAGTAAATTGAATTCTTTGGAAATCTGTCTTAATTAATTTCGCAAGTGTTTTTACGGTTAGTGTCTTGGCAAGCCCCGGGACACCTTCCAATAATATGTGTCCATTTGATAAAATGGAGATGATTATCTTATCTATTAATTCATCTTGGCCAAGAATAACTTGGTTCATACTATTTTTTAGACCATCCATAAAACTGGATGATTTAGAGATCTTATCATTAATCTCTGACAAACTAAAGTCACTCATAGAATTTTATTTAAGACGTAATATGCTTTAATGCAGGGATTTCTTCTATACTTTTTCCTAGGTATTCAATCTCAAAATTGACTGATGGAGATAATTCATGATTAGGGAATTTTTTTAGGAAACTTTCGTATTCTACTTTTGCACTTTTTGTGTCATTAAGAACATTAGCATAGATATAGCCTATCATAAATAGCGCGTGAGGTTCTTGTTCTGAACCAACAAAATTTTCACTAACCTTTCTATATTCCTGAATTGCAGTAGTAAAATCTCTAAAATCATTCATATATATATCACCTAACATATATTGAGCCTTAGGAGTTGATTCATGTTGAAAGTACTTCTCTGTCATATACATTAAGTGATCTACAGCTTCTTTCAATAATTTACGTTTTCGAAGTGATTCAGCTTTATTAAGTATATATTCTGGGAATTCATTTATTTGCATCTGAGCCTGTTCACCTTGTACAGTCTTCCCATATCTGTCAACCGTATTTTGTAATTCTACAAAACCTGATTCAAGATCGTTTTTCCAATTTAAATAAATTGAAGCGAGTTTATATTGTGCCTTTGATGCCAAACTATCATTAGGAAATTTTTCCAACAAAGTTTGAAGATCCCTTATAGCCATATCTATCTGATTATTTTCAGTATTTTGCTTAGACGAATCAAAAAGCTCTGTTGATGACTTGGTGCAACCCGCCACTAACAAGAATCCTAATAAAGCTAATGTATATTTAATTTTCATTATCTTCCTTTAATTAAAAGCTGCGGAAATTAATGCCTCTTTCTTTCCACGTAAAGTATTTGCTAAAACTTATATGTAATCCTTAAAAATGAGTTCCATATTTGAATTATTAAAATAAGTTTTGAACTCCAATATTAAATTGTTGTTTATTACGATCATCAACCTGAATCGCATAATCAAACCTAGCTGGTCCTAAAGGAGTTTCAAAGGTCAAACCTATACCTACATCCCACTTCAATTCTTCAAACAAATTATAGCCTGATGGCTCATCAGATAAAAACCCACCATCAGCAAATAGTGTCATTCCGAATGATTTGTAAAGATGTTGTCTAAGCTCAAAATTTGTCATTAATCTTGTACTACCTCCATTTGGTTCACCTTCATCATTAACACTGAACTTTAAAACTTGCCACCCTCTCATCGATGTACTTCCACCAAGATAAAATTTTTCAAAAGAATAATCTTCATCCTCGTGCTTCCATTGCCAAAGTCTACCATATTGAATACGCATTGCAAAAACAGGACCTTTTAATAAAGAAGAATAAGATTGAAATGTTAAATCCGTTTTAAAATATTCTCTTGAACCATCAAAACCTGCTTTCTTTATTAACCCCTGGACTAAATATCCTTTTTTTGTAAAAAGAGGGTCATCCTTACGATCAATATTGATTTTCAATGATATTGAGCGCTCTTCAATATTATCCTCTGATCTATCTGAAAAACGTTCCCAAATTGTACTGGTCTCAAAATATGATCTACCTTTTAATTGAATACGTTGAGCAAGATTTGTACCAAAACGGTCTATACCTTGTGGTAAATCAGTCGCTTTACCAAAAATAAATTTTTCATAGTATCCAATTATTTTTGTTGGAAATCTTATGCCTAAAAACCAATTAGTCGAAAGACTTGCATCATATCTAAGCCTAGAAGCAACAAAACTAGTATCTATAGTGAAACCAGCTAATAGTTTCATAGAAAATTGTTTAGTAGAATTAAGAAATGCACGGTCTCGCCATTCAATTGTTGCACTAACTGCATCGATCTCATTAGCACCTTCTGCAAAACTGATTGGGACCAAACCACCAGATGAATTCCATTCTCTCTGTTTATATCTTTTCATATCAATAAAAATATCTACTAAAGAATCAGAATCAGCAACTTTTGTGGGAGTTAGATTTGCAGTTGAAAATATACCGATCTCCCTTAAATGTTTGGATGTTTTATCCATTGTTGATTTGGAGTAAAGATCGCCAGTTTTATATTTCAATTCTCTTAGAACTAATGAACTATCAATATTCCCAGTTCTTTTAAAAGAAGTATTTCTTAAATAATAATTATTCCCTTCATTAATATTAATATCAACTAAAACAGAGTCACTGATTAGATCTTTAATTGAAACATCAAAATAAAGTTTTCCTAATTCGTGGTATTCATTTTCTAATAAATATAAATTGTCATTTAAACCCACAGGGTCATACGGTTTTTTTAGATATAAATCCAAGAGTTCTTTTATCCTTTCACTATTGATAAGAACATTTCCGCTGATATTAACTTTAGACAAGTAGTACTGTTTACCCTCATTAATCTTAAATAAAATATTTACATATTTTTTGTCAGAGATTTGTATTTCTGTAAAAGAGTCTTCTATTTTAACATCAAGGAAACCCTTAGAGTGATAATAATTTTTTAGGGTCAATGCATCCAATCTTAATAAACGGTCATCAAACATAGGTTTTCGAAAAAAAAAGTTTGGGGGACGTTGACGCACAATATATAAGACTTCATTCATTGATACATTATCGTTGCCTTCAAGGATAATTTCTTTGATAAACCTTTGATCTGTTTCTGCAATTAAAATACCCATGAATAACCATAGGTAAAAAAATGCTTTTATTGTATATAACATAAATTAATAGGCATATCTATAGCGATATTTAAGATTCAAATTTCCCTCTTCATCATAAGCACCAACTACAGAAAAATGACGGTTTAATTTATACTCAACACCTATTTGTTTTTGATCATTATTAAGGGAAAAAGACCTTTTATAGGATAAATTTAAAAATGCTTTTTCACTAAGTTTTGTTTTTACTGTCACTTCATAATCTTCATTTGCGCCCTGAAGTAGACCAGCTGCTCCAGTGATATCAATATCATCCACATAATTCATCATGCCAATATTAGATTCTTTAAGATTTTTTTCTAATTGATTCTCTAATAATGTACCTAAAATTGAAACGGTTTGGTTCCCAAATCCAGTTGACGTCCATTCAGCATCTTCAATTCTTTTACCCCAAGTTAGTAGTTCAAGTATATCACTTTCTGAGAATCCACTACCAGATTCTAATATAATATCAAGATCTTCAATACCACCCATGATACGTAGTTCAATTCGTTCATCATCGACCATTGTATTTGCACTCACATCGATATAAGGATTAAAACCTTTATTATCAAAACTAACAAGACCTTCTAACTCATCAAAATAATCTGTAAAAGAAATAACACTACCATCTTCAACAATGATCTGCCCACCAAAATCAACCTCCTGATTTCCTATTTGACCTAAATTTAATTCACCAGTAAACTTTGCATTAATTTGAGAATTTTTAAAAAATGCAGAACCGATTATTGGAATATTTAGATTATAAGCCAAAATGGTTTCCTGATCATCCTGAATTGGAGTGCCAACATACTCAGTACTAAACTCATAAAATATATTTGCTTCCTGGGTTTCAATTGTGCCATCAATTAAAACGGTATCTTTACCAGCTATGGTTAAATCTAGATTACTGTTCCCAGAAATATCTAAGAATAATAGTTTATAAGACGCATTATTTGCTTTTACATTTAAATCATACCCTGGGTAAAAAAATTGCGAAAAATCCATTGTACCACCAATAAATGTATTCTGTCCTTTTTGTTTAGTACTATTTCCACTTTCATTGTATAGTAAGGCATCTAGTCTATCAATGGTCAATTTGTTATCTACCATTTTAGCATTGCCATCAATAAGTGTAATTGGGTCACTAACCAATAATGTATATAGGCTACCATCTTTTATATTTATATACCCATTACGTTTTATATCGTCTGCTTGACCATTTAGTAATAATTTAATATCAATATCTCCATTTGCAGAATCTAAGTCAGATAAATATGGAGAAAGGAAAGGTAATGAAGACATTTTAGCATTGGATTCAAAGTTGATAGAATCTTGATTGAAAAAATATCCAAATCTTGATGAATTTAGATTAAGGTCAAAAGGTAGTGATCCAAATGCTGTTATAGTTCCTTCTTTCGAAAATGATCTAACCGATGCCACATCTAATTTCCGGCCATCATAATTCCCCTGACTCGAAAGATCCCCTAAGTATATTAAATCAAAAACTGCATTCTCTATGTTAATATCATAGGAGAATTGTGTTTTTTCTGG
The DNA here is from genome assembly GCA_964404235.1 of uncultured bacterium. Classification (GTDB taxonomy): domain Bacteria; phylum Fidelibacterota; class Marinisomatia; order Marinisomatales; family UBA1611; genus CACEUX01. The sequence goes on from CAYOJL010000013.1 coordinate 28,628, forward strand.
AGTCCCTTTTAAATCAAGTTTACCAGTACCAGTACCACCTATTGTAAAAAACTTAGGAATAAATTGGTGAATAAATTCTAATGATAAGTTTGAAAAATTTGAATTAAGCGATATTAATGCATTCTTATTATTACTTTTTTCAAATGGAATAATTCCAGATGCCTGAATACCCATAGTGCCCTTGCGAGTCATCGTTATATCATCAAGGTGAAGCATTCCACTTTTATAAAGACATGATAATGTCATCTCATCAAATGGCTCATCCATATATTTACCTTTCTTCAATGAGAGATCTGTATCAAGATCAAAGTGTTTTCCATCTGAACGTACCCAAACCTCGCCAAAAATTAATCCAGATAATTTTAAACGTTCATCCTCAAAGAATTGAGTAATCATTTCTGCATCAAAATTTGACATTTTAAACCTTCCCTCCGGTTGATCGCCACCTGAGATCACACCTTCCATCATACCATCATTGATATGAAGTTCAAATGGATTAAAATGAAAAATAGAATCTTGAATAACGAATTTTAATGGCTTAGCATTAACAAGATAGTTATCTTGGTATGCAAATTGGATTCTATCAATCTGGTATTGATCAAATCCATTAAAATGACCAGACGCCTGTAAAAAATCATTACCCGATTTGAAATGACAGTTTTCTAAAATAATTGATCTATTGTCAATGGTTGCACTGACAGTACCACTATCAAAACTTCTGTGTTTCCATTGACCTTTACCAGCTTTAATATCGATAAAACCAGAGGGCATAGTATCATTAACCGTTATCTGTGAGTTTAGTTCAATGGATTCAAGAGCAAAATTACTTATTTTGACATTCTCGCATATCAGTTCAGCTAAAGCTGATGGGGAATAAATATCACCTGAAATCTTTAAATTCCCAGTAGCTTTACCCGAAACAAAATCACCAGGTAAAAAACTATTTACAAGTCCAATATCAGCTCTTTCCATATCCGTAAAAATATCAATGGTCTTTGAGGAAAAATCACCCTTCCCATTAATAGTTAAATAACTATCACCAACCAATAACATTACAGGGTCTATTGTTGATAAAAGACTATCACTATAAGATAATTGCCCATGGATAGAAATTTCACCTTGATTGAATAATTTATTTTCAATCATTTCAATGGTCATATCAATCTGATCTAAAGCTCCTTCATTAGTTAGGCCTGCATCCATAATTAAAAGACCAGACATTTGAGTAGGTTTTTGATTTTTCACCCATCTACCTAAATCGAGATTATCTAAATTCATATAACAACTTATTCTTTCATTTTCATTCCATAGTCCATTTAAGGTTAATTGAGAGTTTTCACCTTCAAGTTCAAGCTCCTTTATAATCCATATTTTCCCCTTTTTACTGATATCAAAATGACCAATCATATCAAGACCTAATTGATTCTCAACTGATAATTCTCCATAAAAATACTCGAGATCTGATTCAAAATTAAAGTGACCAGTAAATGTAGAAAATTTTGCTTTTAAGGGTAATTTGCTGAATAGCTCTTCAGGAAAGCTGAATTGTGAAGCTTCGATAGATCCCTTTAAAATAGAGCTTTTTCTATCTAGAGATAAATTTCCTGAAACTGGTAATCCAAAAAGCTTGCCACTTATATCTTTTAAAAAATATGAATAATCATCGTAACCCAATACCATGGAATTGAATTTGCATACCATATCAGATTTGTTTTCTAATGATATCTTTACCAAATCACAATTCAATAAAGGATTTTCCATACCCACCAGCTCTCCTCCAATCATTATATCCAAGATATAATCATTACCTTTTATATTTGATTGAACTTTACCATTAATAAAAAATGATCTTATATGATATGGAATATTTAATTTCTTTAAACTTTGTTTTGAGGGATCCATTGAATAATCATTATCAATATAGTTTAGGTGCATACCCTCAACTGTTAGTAGGTCTAAAACTGGAGATCCAATCAAAGAGGAGAAAACTCCAATATTTATTGATGCTTTTTCTATTCCTATAGAAGAACCATTGGTATGTTTG
>CAYOJL010000014.1:0-30425 GCA_964404235.1 uncultured bacterium
CCATCACATTCCCGTTATCAAAGGCTGCGTCGATCAATAGCCCATCGATCTTATCACTATAAATACTATTTAAGAATTCATCATCAGGTAGTTCTTCTTTGAGGTCTTTAATGGTCTTTTTGATCCCGCTCGCTGAAACATAAGATTCTAAACAACCTTTGTTACCACAATTGCAATTCCGACCATCATCTTCAATTGGCATATGGCCCATCTCTCCTGCAAAACCGTCATGCCCATAGAGTAATCTTCCTCCGCTAAAGATTCCACTTCCTAATCCAGTTCCGAGCGTAATAACAATAAAGTCACTCATATCCTTGGCAACACCAAAATATTTTTCCCCTAATGCTGCTGCATTTGCATCATTGGTCAAACTGGCCTTACAATCAAAACGTTCTTTAAACAGTGCTACAATATCAACATTACCCCAACTCAAATTGGGTGGATCTGCTATCATGCCAGTAAAATGATTACCATTAGGAGCACCGATACCTATTCCATACAAAACTAGTTCTGGATTATTTTCAAGAAAGTTCTTTGTTCTTGATTCAATACGACCCACAAGATCTGTTACAGGTTCGTCACCTCTGGTAGGGATCTCTTTATGATCATAAATATGGCCATCTCTATTTATAAAGCCATATACAGTATTTGTACCACCAATATCTACGCCTAGTACAACCGAACTATCCATTTATCATATCCAAAGATTTGAGTTATTCTAAAATTAATAATACTAAGTTATAAATTAAGCTAGTGTTTATCTAATTTAATTCTGAACCCTGTCTTACCTTCATATCTATAACTGGAGGTGTATTGGGTTCAGGTTCAATAACTACGGTTCTAGTTACAGTGGCCTTAGAACCATAATCATCTGATACAGTAAGCTCAAAGGTATATTCGCCCGCCTCAGCTTCAAAACTAACCTTTCCCGAAAATGGATTCGGTCTTATTTCAACCGGGTCTCCTGATATCTGCTTCCAAACAAACTGAACTTCATCACCTATATCCGGATCAAAGGAATTTGTTGCATCTAAGATCATTGGGTAAGTATTGGTAAGAGGTGAATTATCATGTTCCACCATTACCTTTATCTTTTCTCGTTCAGCCATTGCCATTTTTTCCAATAGATTGATACGCGCAACAATTTCTGGAGATTGCTCTCTTTCGATTTCAATGCTATCGGTTGGAGCTTTGCTTGCTTCTTTTAAAACCTTTGACTCATACTCTCTCCATTCAAATATCATTACTGCTGATATTATAATCACAAAAAATGCAACTGCCTTGCCAAAACTTTCCCTAGTTATACTCAATGTATTCATCTATCTATTCTTAATTATTTTCATAAGTGTCGTTAAATGAATTTTCTAACTCAGATATTAGTTTGACCACCATCTTTTCATAAGAACGGATACCTGCAGTTTCTTGCGAATAAAAATCAGCACCCTTTACATCAGATACAACTGATGAAAAAAATTGTTCATTTGTACTAGCATCTACAAAAGCAATTGAAGCACTACCATATGAAAAATATGGGAAATTATTACCTGCACGTTCAGATCGTTTTGCAGTATTAGCATCTATCCTTATAATCATATCAGGTTTACTTTTAACAAACTCTATTCTATTGCTCAAAGATTCTGTGATCCGTTTTAGTATGATAGGTTCTTTAATTTCTTTATTGAGGTTTTTCTCTGAAGACTCTATGGTTGCTCTTGCAGGTATGATCTTCAGAACTACCGCGTTTATTCTAGGTTTAAGATCTAGAGTGTGATCTATTTCATTTAAACCTTTGAATAGGTCACTATAATCTAAAAAGAATTGCAGTCTTAATGTGGATACAGATGATAAACCAGAGAAATTGTAACGGATTAGACCATCAGATTCCGAATAGAATGTAGACTCATCATTTCCTACCGTTACTTTGACTGGGACACCACTGATAAATCTGCTATTCTCTTTATCCTTTACCTTGATCCTAATACTATTTTCACGATCAACAAACGTTCTTATAGTTTCATTATCGATCATTGCTTCTAACTCTATACGATCTTGAAATTCAAAAAGTTTTCTTTTGATCAGAGGGTATAAATGAGTAGTCTGACTGTCATAGATCACTTCTAATGGTTCATCATTAAATGGTAATATCTCTTTCCTTGCTTTTTGAATCAATTTTAAAGATCTCACTCCAAAATTAACTTCTGCCTCTGTGATATAATCTAAAGCTGTTTCTCTTGCATTTGCCCGCAATCTGACCATTGCAGCATTATATTTGACCTTATTGAGTTTAACATAAAAATACAGTCCTCTTTTTGTCTTATACTGACCAATAAATTCTAACTCAGGCAATATCAGATCAGATCTGGACTTCATAACGGACGAGATCACATTATCAACCGATCCGTTAAAATCTGTAACAACTATATCCATTTCAGATGATATATTCACTTTTATCTGAGATGAGATCTCATGGATCGCATATTCTTTTGCCAACGCTTTCGTAAACTCTCCATTAGAATGAGAAGCAAAGCCAACTCCATGCCAATATTGTTTATCCTGAGGATGAGTATCAACCCAGGCTGGAGGAGCTGTAGAACATGAGAGTATGAAAGAGATCAAACTAAATAAGGTAAAATTCTTATTGAGATATTTTTTCATAAGATCATATAAGCTAACGCAGATCAAGTATAATTCGTTTCAGATCTGTTCCATTAAATTTTGGATTCTGTCTTATAGTACCGGGCTGATTTCTAATATGCTCTGGAATCGACTTATAAATATATTCAGTTATCTCACCAAGATCCATAATACTATTCCCATCATCTGCACTTCCTGACAAACCTTTAAGTAAACTATATGTATAAAAACTATGTTTTTTATCATCATATATCTGCGAGGTCTCACCATTTGAACAAGCATTTAAAATACAAATCTTTTCTGAAATTTCAGGAAAATCCCATACCAGCCCAGAAGATTCTTCTGGATTTACATATGTGATATCCAAAAACAATGTTACTGTCTTAATACTCTTTAATACTGAAAGCATTGAAAGATTATTAACCAGTTCTTCAAGAGGGTATTTTGTAATATGCCGATCATACTTTGCATCTTTGGGGATCAATAGAGGCTTACCATTTACCCATTCACCATAACCACGATAATAGACATATATATTTATATCTTCCATATCAGAATACTTTTCAGCTGATATGACACGTTTTCTAAGGTCTCCTTGGTATGGATCAAAGATCATTCTATATTCTTGACCAGATGGGCCACCTTCCATTTGCCAAGGTTTTGAAGGCAACATCTGAAAGTCTGATAATCCAAAGGACTTACTAAAATAGTTTCGCATTACATCCCTATCTCGAGAAGCATAGCTTAGGGAAGGATAATTATTAATATCATCATAATCCTGGGTACCTATAATAATAGCAATTCCATTTGGATTTTTTCTCCCCAGTGGTATTTGCCTATCTACATCTATCTCACCCAATTCATCAGGATAATATTCTACATCTTCAGTACCTATATCCTGTATGGTCAATTCTAATGGAGCACGATAGTTCCGCATGGTCTCAAGATTAATACGTTGCTCAGATCGTCGTCCCAAATAATCTGTGAGTTCAACCATAACTGTACAATTGTCCTCTGAGGTAATTATTGGGACCTCAATATCCATATAATCACCTGGGTCAAATCCAGGAAGTGTAACATTACCATTAAAATCTGGAGTTGAATATGTTCTATTCTCCTTAATATTCAATGCAACAGATTCAGTATCACCTTCTCCAACATTTTGAACTCTAATCGTTAGGTTCACAACCTCATTCTTTGGTATATAATGAGTATTGAATTCATTTGAGATAGCAAAATCTGCAACTATCATCTTTGGCGGTATCATTGATATTGTTTCTATTTTGAAATTATATGGTTCATCTAAACCAATATTCTCTACAGATGATAGTTGTAGCTCAAGCTCATGTTCACCGGTTTCCAACTGCAATAATCCTTTGATATCAATTTTGACAAATTTGATCCTACCTGCCTCTAACGTATCTAAAATAAATGGATCCCCTACAATTAAGAAAAGATCAGGATCATTTTGCAATACTGAAGCAACTACCTGATGGGCTGGACTCTGTCCATCATTAAAAATTGCAAATTGCATTGAGCCGCTTTCACGTGCATCGAGGATGCCATTCCCCGAAGGTTCATTAAGGGTCATACTTTGTATTTTGAAATGTGGTGGATCAAGAACAATGTTACATGCGGGAATGGAAAATTCACTTTCTTGTCCATCCATATCTATTGCAGTAACAACAAAACAAACGTCAGCTGAAAAATCCAATGACCTTACAGTAAACTGGGTAGATCGAGACTCTCCCATATAACTGATCGAATCTTGTGTAACTTTTTCATAAATCATATAACTATCAGCGCCAACCACTTCATCCCAATATAGATTCATACTTGATACACCAGCATCAGCCTGTAAACCTTTTGGTGGTGATAGTGGTACTTTAGTACAGTGTTGTACTGAAAGATCGCTTTCAATATCATATTGGTCAATACAGCTAACCTGATAACAATATTCTTTTCCTGGTGGCATAGGGTCTGTAAAAGATGTCGTATTCACATTTGATATATTCTCTCCACCTCGATAAATATTATAAGATTTGGCACCCGCTACCTCATTCCATATTAGTGTAATATTCATTTTACTATTCATTGATGATAGAATAGGAACATCAACAAATGCATGAGTTTTTGTTTTTACCTCAATAGAAGTTTGACTTTCATTATTTAACGCATCAAGGGCAGATATTTTATAATAATACTCCTTATCAAATTCCAGATCATTGTCTTTATAAGACGGTATATTAACCTCACCTATCTTTTCATTATCCCGATATATCAGGTAGGCAATGGCACCACTAACATCTCCCCAACCTATTGAAAGGTCATTCTTGTAAACGTTGATCATGATATCTCTTGGACTTTCCGTTGGAGCACTTGCACAAAACGGGATAGACACCTCTCCTTTAAGATCATAATTACCCGATGCTTGTATCGTATAACAGTATTCAGTACCAGGAGATATATCCTTTTCAAAACGGGTATCCTCCCCAACATATACTTTATTATTATTCTCATAAAGAGTATAAAGCTTCGCTTGTTTTATATCTCTCCATGATATTGATATGTGACCTGGATCAGTTTCGATCTCTAATTTTTTTATATTGAGTATGGGGTCAAAAGATGTAGGAGGGTCATCTCCAAATAAAAAACACTCAATAGGCTGATCTTGACCATTCAATCGTAAAAAAAGATCGAGATCATTGTTTTCATTTTTTCTTGGATTCAGTTTGATACGTTTTGAGCCATCTCCTTCATGCTCTACAACAAGATAATAAAACTTTGGTTCAACATCCTCTAACTCAAATTTTCCTTTCCTATTGGTAATATCTTCTTGGATTATCTCATCCTTAAGATTTCTAAGTGTCACAACGGCCTTTTTTACTGGTTTATCAACTGGATTGATTACTGTACCCGTGATATTAACATTTTGCGAAAAAAGAGGCGTCAATACAAAAATATATAACGCAAGCCTTATAAATAAATATACTATCGATCGACCTAACATATAGACAATCAGCTTATGGTCGTTTAGGGTAGCTTATAGAGGACCCGGTCAGGATTAGAAGTGAAAAGTATTGGTATTTGCGGGAGGTCCTTGTACAATGTTTTGGTAGAGTCCTCTACATTCTTTAAAACATAATTATGAAGTTCCGATACAGTAACCTTTTTATCTCCATTATCTGCTGCACCTTTTAATCCTTTTAAAAGATAATAGGTGAACATACTACTACTATGATCAGGATGCTCATACGCCAATTGTGTAGTATTTGAAGCATAGAATACTGTTATAGATTCCGGAGGCATTATTTCCTTGGGCAAAACATTAACAGGTACATCTGGCTCACCTTTCTTCTTTTTCTTCTTTTTCTTCTTTTTCTTTGGGTTGTCTTCAATATCACTTTTTTTGACTATACTTTGAGTAAAAGATGGATTATTAAAATCAACATCCATAAAAAGTGTAACATTACCTACTTCAGGAATAGCCTGAATATGAGCCAAGTTTGAATAAAGCCGATTCACTGGAAAAAATGAATTACTATTTGTTGAATCAGCATCATAGGGCAATATGACCTTATCACCTTTATGGGTGGTACCCTCGCCACTAAAGTATACTATTAGATCTAAGCTATCCTTTTCAGAGTATTCAAGACTAGATATCACTTTTTTTCTGATATAGCCGAGATTAGGGTCAAATATTGTTTTAAAATCACTGCTAGATATGCCATCGTTAAAAAGCCAATATTGACTAGGCACGATATCATGGTCAGACATGCCAAAAAGGTTATGAAAATATTCTCTTACCTGCTTCACATTTTCATGTATTGATGGTTTACCCACGATCGTTGAGTCCCAAAAGGTTGGATTTCCAAGAACTATACCTATTGTCTCACGATCTAATGATGCCCTAGGAATATCACTAATGATATCAGGTTTGATCATCCTTTGGCCAATAGAGATATCTTTGGGAAAAGGTGTCTCATATACAACCAATTCTTCCTTACCCTTATAGGTCTTCATGGTCTCTACATAAATGGAAACCGTCTTTCTTGTTTCAAAATAATCATATAACTCCAATTCTATAGTAAAGTCATCCGCTCTGGTCATCATCTCAAAACTAAGGTCAATGTGTTCACCACCCTTTATTAATCCATATTCATGCAGTTCATCTGCATCATCAAACAAAAAGGAGCTATCACGACTGAATTTGAAACTCGCGGTATCAGTGAGGCCAACGGAAAGATTCTGTACTCTTATGGTCATTGTTACGGTCTCATTATTTGGCACATAATGCTGTCCCCATTCATTATCAATAGCAAAATCTGTTACAACTAGATTGGGTGGGGTTACTTTTAATGTTGGAAAAGAAATAGGTTCAGGCTCAAGATCCATACCTGAGAATTCTTCAACTCTAAAGAAAAAATTCCTCTCTCCACTTTCTATTTTAAGTTTAGCATAGATCGAGAATTCTATTTGCGCCGTATCACCTACTGCTAATATTGGAATTGTTTTTACAGAATCTATCTTTAACGATGGTGTCATGGTACCGTCTTCTGGTTGCAACCAAGGTTTAAGTTCCCTAGCGGGGCTACGACCATCATTGACTACTTTAAATACTGCCCATCCATTCTCACGGCCGTCTAACATACCATTACCAGTATTTTCCATAAACTTTTTCTCTATTAGTGTAAGATGAGGTGGAGGTAACACATATCCACACATTGTAGGCGACCTAGGACCCTCATCACCATCACCATCTTCACTTGCGATCTGGTAACAATATTCTGTATCAAAATCAAGACCCTTGTCTTCATAATATGTACTTCTTGTCTTCGTAAGAAATGTTAATGAATCAGTTTCTTTATCAGCCTGGTAAATATTATATGATACTGCCCCTATCATTTGCTTAAAACTAAACAGTACCCTTCTTACATCACCCGTTACCTGAAGCATTCTTGGATAATTTACAAGGATCTTCTGGCACTCAGAATTAGAAGCAGGTCCCTCAGTCTCATATTTATCCTTCACTGTGATCGTATAGCAAAAGAATTTTCCAGGCTCAACAAAATCCTCGTAGGTTGTATTTGTGATCTCAGTGACCAATTCACTATCACGATATATTCTATAAGCATGGTCAACTCGCAAGTTTGATCTCTCCCAATTCAATGTGATCTTCTCAAGATCAGCTTCTGCGGTCAGACTAACTGCTAGTACCTCTTCATGAGTAGTTATAGGATATGTAATTTTTGGACCTTCATCTCCTTCTTGATCATAACTACATGCTTCATATGTGTAATAGGTATCAAACTTTAAATTTGCATCTACAAACTCTGTTGCATCTGGAGTATCGAGAACAAGTTCACCATCTCTATAAATCCTATATCCTGATGCAGCTAGGACCTCTTCCCAAGTAAAAGCTGCGTAATTACGTAGTACTCGACCAGTAAAATTACCAGGAGGTGCAAAAAATCCTTTGGCACACTGGATCTCAGCATCTGGACCAACAGTCTTAAAAGTATCCTCTGCTGCAACCGTGTAGCAATATTCAACTCCAGGAGTAACAGGATCTATAAAACTTAATGCATCAAGATCCGCTATATTTCCACCATTTCTAAATATCTTATATTTACCAGCCATACCCGCTATAGCTTCCCATGATATCTCAATCGAATTCACTTTACCCTCTAATTTGAAAACAGGTGCTGTAACCTCAGGATGCGTTGTAACGGTAGCTAAAAAATTCACACCCTCAAGATCATCGTCATCAATTGAATTAATAGCGTATATGTAAGTTGTGTTCCACTCTAGGTCTTTTTCTTCATAAAGAAGCTCTGACTGTTTTGCAAGTAATTCTCCATCTCTATAAAGGGCATACTTTGTTACTCCGGGAACTTCTGGCCAACTTAAGTTTATCAAACGACCACTACCTTCAACTGCATAGCCACCTGCGATGACAGATACTGATAATTCAGGTGGAGGAAATGATGCTTTTTCTGTAACGGTATTTGATGTTGGACCCTCAAGGTCATATAGGTCTATAGAACGGACCATATATGATGTGGGAACACCTGGAGCAACAATATCAACATAGGAAGTATCACCAATAACATTTTGTATCAGCCTATCATTCTTATAGATATTATATGATTTGGCCTGTGGGATATCAGACCAGTTTACTGTTAATTGTCCCACACCACGCTCAACAGTAACCTCAGACCTTAATCCCTCAGTTGATAGATCTATCCTGAGATCAGTTATATCACTATTAATAACATGCACCCTATCACCGCCATTACCACTTCCATTACCATATGCCATGATCGTATAGTGATCTGCAATGATCTCATTCTCAAACCTGAATTTTCCATTTCTAGATACAACAAATTCCTCCAAAAGATCTGTCCCAGATGAATCATATAAAAAAACCTTTGCCTGATCTACATTCTTCTCGTCTCCTGTCTCATCTAATAGCAAACCTTGAATAATATAGATATTTGGGGTACGGGCAGAGTATTCCGCTGACTCTGGACCTTCAACGCCATCCTCGGTCAATGATGTTAAGTAATATGAATAATCTGTATCCCATTTTAAACTTTTCAGATTGATCTCTGTTTTTGTTGTGTTTGTTTGAAGTTTACCATTCGCATAAAGATTGTAAGAACTTGCTCCTTCAACAGCTGACCATTCAATCAAATTATTGTTACGCCTATCATTTGTAACCTTAATAGAATCGGGAGGACTAAATTGACTTTTATCACATGCCGCTTCAGATTTCGTGCCTATCGATCCATATTTATCTACTCCTGCAACCGTAAAACAATTCTCAGTACCTGCTTCGGTATTGATATTTGCGGATAATCCACTCGTTGAATCAATCAAGGTACCATTTTGATAAATATAATATTTAATACTATTCTTGGCCTCCTTCCAAGTTAGTGATACCTGGTTTGCACCACTTTCCGCCTTGAGACCCTTTGGCTTTGCAATCTCAGGGTGTGTAGCTGAAAATACACTAACCGATTGATTCCCTTCGTCAGAATGGTGATCAAGGGTTGATACAGTATAAGAATATTCAGTATCAAATTTTAATTTAAAATCACTATATGAATTGTCAGGTGTGGAATTAACCTTTTTCCCATCTCTATAGATTGTGTATCCTGTGGCATCTTCTACTGCATCCCACGCTAATTTAATAGTATTCTTTTTCACTTCTGCAACCAAGTTCTCGGGTGGTGCCATTAAAGCCTTACCATATTCAGTAATGGACCGAGTTCCCATGGACTGATCATTCTTTACTGCAATGACATTATAAGCATATGTTTGACCAGGTCCAACCTCATCCAAATAGAAAGTTTCACGGACCGTACCTATTTCATTGTTATCACGATATACGATATAATCGGCAGCTTGAGAAACTGACTGCCAGTTCAATGATGCTCCATTTCCTGCTGCTTCCATTTTTATCTGTACTTGCTCTGGAGCAGGATTGAGAGCAGGCTTAAGATCAGTTAATTTAGAGCCGCTTATTGTAATATTTTCTGTTATACCGTATCCATCTGGGCCATATATGTTCATGGTATATTTACCATCAGGTATATTTTTCAGCTTGAATTTTCCATTACCACCGGTCTCCATCTCTGTGACCTTTCTTTTATCCTGGTCATATATTACAATCCGGACGGGACCTATTTTCTTCCCAGCATCATTAAATGCCCGACCAGAAACCTCATATCCCTGACCTAATAGACAGGATACTAATATAATCAATGGAATAAAACGGTTCATTCCATACAGATATAGATTGGAATTACAGTAAGTCCCCTTCATATTACCTCGGTTTTTTTTAGCCAGATTAATATTGGATTACCTAAATGGCTATCAACCGGAAACTTAATTATTCATATTATAATTGTAAACACCTTTATCAATATTAGATATTTGGCTCCATCGCAGCATATTTCTGCCAAAAATGTACAGATTCTGCCCATTCTTCAGATTGGTATAATGCTTTTGTTCCGCCATTTAGATTCAATTGATTTCTCATCATTGTTATAGGTCCCATAGGAATGGAATCCAAACCTTTAGGGATAGCATTAATGCTTATCAACTCCCACTCTGCATTAGTAGTATTCTCATTATTTTCTAGTAATACATCATGACGGTATATTATCAAATCGACTTTACCTGTCTTTACAGGTTCACCATTTATTGCACGTGTTTGAATATATAATTCTTCATTAGGGCTTCTTCTAACAAGTTTTGAAACTAAATGTATATTATCATTTAGTTTCACATATGGACATACAAAATCATTAGTAATGGAAGAATCTGCATGGACTATTCTTACTCCATCTCGATAACCTTCTGAAAAACATTTTTTGTTCATTTGCTCTTCAGCATGCTTAGCAATCGAATCAAAGCTCATTGATCTTGCATAGGTTTTTCCTGAACCTGAAATCTGCCGTTTTACAAAATCATTAACTGCAATAATCATTTTTATCCTATAGATAGATACTAAAATTTAATAGTTGATGTTCCTTTATTGCCATTCTCATGCTCAAATCAATAAGTTTATTTATGTCATTTCCGCTATGGATTCCATTTGAAAATGAATGGTGGACCTTTTTTGCTCTTATGGCAATAATCATATGCTGTGTCATAGGGAGTGAAATTTCACTAAGACTAGGTTGGTTATCCGCTGATTCAAATCGAAGATTGATACACTTTCTTGTAGGGGTCATGATAACATGTTCGCCAATGATATTTCAAAGTTATACAAAGCCATCTTTTCTAGCATTGCTTTTTATTATTATGAATAGCATCGCCCTTAATAATAAACAATTTAAAGGGATCCATTCACAGAGTAGAATCACATACGGTACAATATATTTCCCACTTGCTTATTTAATAATGGTAATAGCATTTTGGAATTATCCTGAGTTTATCATTATAGCTTTATCATTACTTGCCTTCTGCGATCCTTTAGCTGCACAGATCGGTGAAAACATAGAATCAAAATTTGAGTTTACAATATGGGAAGATCGAAAAACAATTCAGGGAACAGTTGCTTTTTTTATAAGTGCATTGGTCATTATTTATATGTCTTCTCAATGGTTTTTTGATCATCCAAATACTTTTTTATTATTTTTTGCAATATTTACCGCGATCGGTGCAACCATTGCGGAAATAACCAGCTGTAGGGGTACAGATAATTTTTCTATTCCTATAATTAGCATGCTATTAATGATTGGGTTTTTCTTCAATTTTGCAGAGTCATCAAATAGTATTCTGGATATATTATTCTCAAGATCATCTATTTTGATCATTATAATCATATGCCTTTTCACCATTGCATATTGGTTTAAATCTTTGAATATAAGTGGATTTTATGGAGCCACAATAATGGCTATTGTGATTATAATGCTGGGTTCAGATATACATTTAATCTCTCTAGCTATATTTTTTGTATTTAGCTCAGTTATTAGTAAAACGATTAAGAATACATCATTTTACAGATCAAAAGGGTCTAAAAGAGATATTATTCAGGTCTATGCAAATGGTGGGGTTGCATTATTTATATGTATCATAGATTTTTTATACCCAAACCCTTTTAATATTTATCTTTTCCTAGCTTCAGTAGCAGCTGCAATGTCAGATACTTGGGCAACAGAATTTGGAAAGATGTCAAAATACAAACCTATATCAATAATTTCATTTAGACCAATGGAACATGGACTTTCAGGTGGCTTGACAAGAATTGGGACTCTTGGGTCATTATTAGGAAGTTGTATCATTGGATTTAGCGCATGGTGTTTAATACCCATAGAAAGTATCATTATTTATGGTATTATTTTTTCAGGGTTTATTGCAGCGATTGTTGACTCGTTGATTGGTGCTATCTTTCAGGCAAAGTATGAAACTCGAACAGGAGAGATAATTGAAGAGCATCAAAAAGGGTCAACTTTGATATCTGGAAAAAATTGGATAAACAATGATATTGTCAATCTTATTAATACTATAACTGCACCTTTATTAATGTATCTTTTCTTAATAATTATATAATGAATAAAGATAAGAAATACAATAAAGTAATTGAGATCCTAGAATCCACGTTAATATCTGCCCCCCCACTTTCCTTACAAGCAAAAATGTCTCTAATGGCAGCTATTTTACATTCTGAATTTAGCCATTGGTCATTTTGTGGATTTTATGTGATGGTAAAAGCAGACTTACTAGAAATAGGACCATATCAAGGTCATATTCTAGCATGCTCTCATATCAAAGTTGGTAAAGGAGTATGTGGTAATGTTGCTAAAGAGAAAAAAACGATTATTGTTGATAATGTTTTAGAATTTCCAGATTATATATCTTGCGATCCATATACAAGATCGGAAATAGTTCTACCTGTTTTTCATAGTGGTCAATTTATAGGTGTTCTGGATATTGATTCTCCAAACCTTTCTGAATTTAATGCAACTGATAAGACCTTTCTTGAAAAAGCAATCGCTCTAATGTAAAAAGCCTTTCCATATGGAAAGGCTTTTTACATATCATTATATAGTTATAAAAATAATCTAAATAACTTTATAGACCAGCAACCCAACCATAACAATTAGTGAGACAAAGATAAGAGATACACCCATATTCCCTTTCTTTATCTCTTCCCATTCGTCAATATCGGTAGATAACCAATCAAAAACCTTTAAGGCAATGCCTACACCGAAGGCGAAACCTACAGCTGCAGCAATTGACCATCCAATTGCACGTACATATTGATTTAAAACCATTCCCCAATCTACTTCCATTTTTTACTCCTTATAGTATTTGCATGTTATTCATGATCTCTTGCATGAAATCAGATGAATCCATGCCTCCGTCAGCTAGCGAGATGGCCATTTCTGAACTACATACGGCCACAAATTGATTAAAATCTCCTTTTGATATGGGCACTGACACAATTATACGAACAGAGCCAGGTAAATAAGCATTTGAAAGTCCCATCTGTTTTTGATGTGCAATAGCTTGACCTGCAGAAGCGAAACCTACAAGCATAAACATTTCAAAATTATTTCTCCCGCTTTCCATATTCAATAAAACCTCATCATCCTCAAGAGTAAGTTGTGATGACTCCATAGGAATGCGGTAGGATTTACATACATCCTTTACTTTTTTCTTAAAGGCATAATTACCATAAAGACAACCAATATTCAATAGTATTGTGCTGATAAGTAATAATGATATTCGATTAGATTTCATAGATTTTTGTAAAATGTTCGTTGCGATTTTACACCTTTCTCAGAAGGACAATCAAGCTGTAAATACAGGTCTACCTTTTTTATATACGCATTGGATAGGATGGTCAGTTACCATATAAGGTATCTTTTCCATTCTATTGATATTCCAAATTATGATATCAGCATTTTTTCCTTCTTCAATCGAGCCTATACTCTCCTCTAACATTAATGATCTTGCTGCAATATAAGTACTAGATTCAATTGCATCTAAAATATTCATTTTCAAATATATACAAGCCAAGGATAGTATAAATGGCATTGATTGTATATGGCAGCTACCAGGATTATAGTCTGTTGCAAGTGCAATATCTATACCCGCATCCTTGAGCTTTTTATATGGTGCGTATTTCTTCTTTCCTAAAAAGAATGTAGTCCCTGGTAATAGTGTAGCTATCACTTTATTATCTCTAAGCGCATCTATTCCTTCATCACTAACAGCCATAAGATGATCAGCAGAGATAGATTTAACATCTCCAGCTAAACCAGCTGATCCAGAATCTGAAAATTCATCAGCATGTATTCTTGGAATTAATCCATATTTCTTTCCTTCAAGAAGTATCTTGCGAGTCTGTTCTACATCGAAATAACCATCCTCACAAAAAACATCATTGAATCGCGCAATACCTTGTTTTGCAACAGCTGGTATCATTTTTTCACAAATTAAATCTACATAGGCATCCTGTTTTTCTATGAACTCTATAGGAAAAGCATGTGCACCCATAAATGTAGCAATCATATCAATATCGTGAGTCCTATTAACCTCATGTATTACTTTAAGTGATTTCAATTCAGATTCTATATTCAAGCCATATCCACTTTTACATTCAATCGTGGTAGTGCCAAGATTGAGAAATCTATCCATACGATCTTTAACCCTAATTATAAGATCGGCCTCTGAAGATTCCCTTACATCCATTACATTATTTATTATACCTCCACCAGCGTTAGCGATCTCTTCATAAGTTTTTCCCTCTAGTCTCATTTTAAATTCATCTTCTCTACCATTTAAAAATACAGGATGTGTATGTGGATCAACAAAACCAGGGGTCACAAGCATGCCATCACAGTCTATTAATTGATCTACATCACCCAAATTGCGACCAATTTCCAATATCTTTCCTTTATAGATTACTATCTCAAGATTATCTTTTACCATCATCCCTTTATTTTCAGAATCATAGGTGATCATTTGACCAATATTAGATAATTTAATTGAGGACATAGTTAATAACTATTTTTCAAGCATTGGAATATCAATATTCCATTTTCGAGCATTTTCAATTGCATCACTATAACCCGCATCTGCATGTCTATATATTCCCATACCGGGATCGTTATCTAGTACCGTCTTTAGTCTTTTATCCATTTCGTCTGTGCCATCTGCAACAATAACCTGACCTGAATGTAAAGAATACCCCATACCGACTCCTCCACCATGATGGAAAGAGACCCACGAAGCACCACTTGCTGTATTCAATAAAGCGTTAAGAAGCGGCCAATCAGCCACGGCATCGCTTCCATCTTTCATGGATTCAGTTTCCCTATTAGGAGATGCTACAGAACCACAATCTAAATGATCTCTGCCTATAACAATAGGAGCAGATAATTCACCACTGCGAACCATTTCATTTAAAGCTAATCCAAATTTTGCTCTCTGGCCATAGCCTAGCCAACAAATTCTTGAGGGAAGCCCTTGAAATTCAACCTTTTCCTGAGCCATCTCAATCCAATGACGTAAAGCTTTATCTTTGGGGAATAGTTCAACAACCTTTTTATCTGTAACATAAATATCATTTGAATCTCCAGATAAAGCAACCCATCTGAATGGCCCCTTACCCTCACAGAATAGAGGTCTGATATAAGCAGGAACAAAACCTGGAAAATCAAACGCATTCTTTACACCTGCTTTTATAGCTTGAGCCCTAATATTATTCCCATAATCAAATGCTACAGAACCTTTTGCTTGTAGTTCAAGAATGGCATTTACATGCTCACCCATAGCACGAATGGATTCTTGGATGTATTCTTTTGGATCTGATTCTCTTAATTTCTTAGCCTCTTCTATTGTATAGTGATTTGGTATATATCCAACAAGCTCATCATGCGCTGATGTTTGATCGGTCACTATATCTGGTATAATTCCATTATTAACGAATTTTGGCACTATATCTGCCGCATTTCCCAATAAACCAATAGATAGTGGCTTTTTATTTAAAACTGCATCCTGCGCCATTATTATAGCTTTCTCAAAGGAATCTGTAGCTTTGTCTAAATATTGAGTCTCAAGACGTCTTTTAATCCGATGATCATCCACCTCAATACATACAACAACTCCACCCGCCATTGTAACAGCTAAAGGTTGGGCACCACCCATACCACCTAATCCAGCAGTCAAAATTAGTTTTCCTTTAAGGGAATCTGTATTCCAATGTGTTTTAGCTGCAGCAATAAATGTCTCATAAGTACCCTGTAATATTCCTTGGGTACCAATATAGATCCAGCTACCAGCAGTCATTTGTCCAAACATCATTAGACCATCTTTCTCTAATTTATTAAAATGATCCCATGTAGCCCATTTAGGTACTAGGTTTGAATTCGCAATAAGCACTCTTGGTGCATAAGAATGTGTCTTCGCTACCCCAACTGGTTTACCAGATTGAACAAGCAATGTTTCATCTGGTTCAAGCCGTTCCAGAGTCTTTAAAATAACATTAAATGATTCCCAATTTCTGGCAGCTTTACCCTTCCCACCATAAACAATAAGCTCTTCTGGAATTTCTGCTACATCTGGATCCAAATTATGCTGAATCATTCTATAAGCTGCTTCAATCTGCCAATTTTTACATTTAAGATTATTTCCAGTAGGTGGATGAATATTCTTCAAGTCAATTTTACCTAATTTAAATATTTTATTAATTGTTTTGCATAGTTAGGCTGTTCTTTAAAAACCGTATAAGAAAAAATACTGATACCACCAAAATCGTATTTCCCTGCTCTATATATTTTCTGGCCTGCAAAACGAGGGTTTTGATTATAGGCTCCTATACCCATTATTATACGATTTAAATACTGTGATGGAATATTATCTTGAATAATCTTCAGATTGCTTTCAAATGTCCTATTTTCATTTGAATAGTTCATGGGTACTGCCCAATCAATATAACCACTAGCAAGCCATACATCCCATTCTTGTCCAAACGTATTCCTTGCATTGAAAAGATTTGGCTTTACGGCAGCCGATATAATGCATTTAGGCTGATAAGCTTTTATACGCATGGATGCTTTATTTAAAAACTTAGTAATTGCAGATCTTTTATATTCAGCAAATGACGGTTTCTCTTTAACCTCTAATGCAGGTAGCCCAGGCATACCAATAGAATAATTTAAAAAGAATTTTAAACCTGTAGGGTTCATTCCCCATCCAAGGGCATGATACCTTATATAATCAAAATGAATACCATCTAAATTATAATTTTGCAAAAGTTCAGTTATGATATTTTGAAGATGAGCATCTACTTCTGGATGTGTTGGAGCAAGATAAAAACCTTCACCATTAATTTTACGATCTTTTTTCATACTATTTAACACTTTACCAACATCCATTTGATCAGGAGCCGTTGTATCTAGCCATTCTGGATGATTTAATAAAACATGATTATTCTGAGTAGGTGTGTTAAAAGAAGACCAAAGATAATATACATTTAACCAAGCATGTATCTTGATAGAAGTGCCTTTAGCTTTTTTCAAAATATATTGCAAGGGATCGAAATCAGTGTTTTTTAATAGGTGAGATCTGGGAACCAACCTTGAATTATAATATGCATCTCCTCGTCCTCTAATTTGCACAAATAAATGATTATAATTATTGTTTTCTGCAAACATCAAAACTCGGTCAATTGATTCTTTATTTATAACATGGTCGCGCACCACCCAAAGTGCTCTGACATTAAAAACAGATGCAATTAATATATTATTTGCTAAAAAAAGAAGGGCAACAAATGTTGCCCTTCTTAGAAATATCCAGATATGATTCACAAATCTGCTGATCAAAACAATGATTTTATTCTTGTTCTTTGATTTGGGAATCTGAATCACCAACCATATCAACAAACTCTATGATTGATACAGGTGCGCAATCATTATCTCTAAAACCAAGCTTAGTTATACGAGTATATCCACCATTACGATCAGAAAATGATGGACCCACATTATCAAACAATTCACGAACAATATTTTTATGCCGAATTTTCTTTAAAACTTGCCTTCTTGCATGAAGATCACCACGTTTTGCAAATGTTACTAAAGGTTCAACATACCTCCGAAGTTCTTTTGCTTTGGCATCCGTCGTCTTGATTTTTTTATGGGTTATAAGAGCACTAGCAAGGTTAGCCATTAAGGCTTTCCTATGTTCATTCTTACGACTCAACTTCCTTCCTGTTTTATTATGACGCATTACTAGCTAGCCCTCTTCAGCCATGATTTTATCAACTTCCATTCCAAAATGTAGACCCATAGAATCAAGTTTCTCTACTAATTCCGTAAGAGATTTTCGTCCAAAGTTTTTATACTTTAACATCTGGTTTTCCTCTTTACTAACTAGTTCATGAATGTATTTTATTCCCGCTGCTTGCAAACAATTATAGCTCCTGACTGATAGCTCCATCTCATCAATTGTTTGGTTGAGGAGTTTTCTTAAAGCCATTGTCTCATCAGAAATACCATCTGATATTTCCAATACACTTGGATTTGAGATAGCTTCAACGAACTTTAGATGCTCCCTAAGATAAGTGGCGGAATATGATACTGCATCTTTAGCAGTGATTGAGCCATCTGTAGCGACATCTAAACTCAATATCTCAATTGGTTCTTTTGCACCAGGAACTGGTTGGACATTAAACGTTACATTTGTTACTGGATTAAATATACTATCAATAGAAAGCGTCCCAACTGGAAGATTAGGTTTTTCATTATCTTCTGAAGGAACATAACCTTTCCCAATACCTATACGTAATTCAATATCCATTTTGCCTGTTGAATTTATTTCAGTAATGTATTCTTCTGGATTTAATACTTCATACTGATCGCTAGCATCTTGGATATCTTTTGCAGTAAAAACCTTCTTTCCTTTTAATTTTAAAGTAATTTTATCAGGCTCATTATCCATGAGTCTAAATCTAACTTTCTTTAAATTCATTATAATATCAGCAACATCTTCTTTTACTCCCTTAATTGTAGAGAATTCATGTTGCACTCCATCAATTTTTAAATGGGTAATAGCTGCGCCAGGAATACTGGTTAACAATACTCTCCGCATTGCATTACCTAGTGTTGTACCATATCCACGCTCTAAGGGCTGAAGTGAAAAAGATCCTATATCACCAGATTTTACCTGATCTTTAAAATCAACATTTAATTCAAGTACTTTTTTAGCCATAAACTGTTTTTCCTATTTCAATTATTTTGAGTAAAGTTCAACAACTAACTGTTCATTAACAGTCAGTTGCATTTCATCTCTATCAGGAACTGTTTCAAAAGTTCCTTTCATTTTTGCTTTGTCTATTGAAAGCCAAGATAAATCCATATCACCTTTAATACGACGCATAGATTCCAATATGATATCCATTTTTCTACTTTTTTCACGAACCGAAACAATATCTCCTGGCTTTACAATAAAAGAAGGGATATTAACAATTTGATCATTTACTAGAAAATGCTTGTGGCTTACTAGCTGCCTCGCAGCTGGACGGGAGGGTGCAAACCCAAGACGATAGACTACATTATCAAGTCGACTTTCAAGAATCTGGAGCATATTAGTACCCGTTTCCCCTTTCATTTTTTCCGCACGTTCAAATGTTAATCGGAACTGCTTTTCTAAAAGCCCATACATAAATTTAATCTTTTGTTTCTCTTGCAGCTGTATTCCATAATTAGACAGTTTAGATCTTCGACTCTGTCCATGCTGCCCAGGAGAATATGCTTTTCGATTAAGTAAACGATCATATTTTGGATTACCAAAGATATTTTCTCCAAATTTCCTAACAAGTTTACCTTTTGGTTTATTTGACTTAGCCATGACTACTATACTCTTCTACGCTTTGGAGGTCTACAACCATTATGAGGTAGAGGTGTTACATCTTTTATACTAGTAATCTGTAGTCCTGCTACTGCAAGGGCTCTTATTGCTGATTCTCTTCCAGCCCCGGGACCTTTCACTTCTACATCAACGCTTGAAAGCCCCATTGATAATGCCGTTTGAGCAGCTTTTTCAGCAGCCATTGTTGCGGCAAATGCAGTGCTCTTTCTAGAACCCTTAAACCCAGATGTCCCTGCTTTTTCCCAAATAATCACATTACCCAGTCTATCTGTTAAAGTAACATGAGTATTATTAAAAGTAGATTTTATATGAGCAATACCGTGTGGTTCTACACTCTTTTTCTTTTTCTTTCTAGATATATTATCAGCCAATATTAACTCTCTTTATTTTATACTGCTGAACCCTTACCAAGCCCAATAGTACGTTTTTTACCTTTACGGGTTCTAGCATTTGTTTTAGTTCTTTGTCCATTTACAGGAAGACCGCGACGATGCCTTAGACCTCTGTATGCACCAGCATCTTTTAATCTTTTTATATTCATCGCTACTTGAGACCTTAATTCACCTTCAACTTTTAGTCCAAGATCCGAAATAGATTTATGTATTGCTAATTCCTGCTCTTCTATTAATTCTTGAACTCTAGCATTAATATCTACTTTAGCTATTTGACAAAGTTGCTTTGCCGTGGTCAATCCTATACCATGTATATAACTCAAAGAATAAGGTACTTTTTTATTCCGTGGTATATCAACACCTACTATTCTTGCCATTTTAAGCCCTATCCTTGACGTTGTTTATGTTTTGGGTTTTCACAAATAACAAGGATCACTCCTTTCCTTTTTATCACTTTGCATTTAGCACAAATCTTTTTTACTGAAGGTCTTACTTTCATATTAAATCATTTTTGTCTATATGTTATTCTACCACGCTTTAAGTCATAGGGAGATATTTCAAGTGTTACGACATCTCCTGGAAGTATTTTTATAAAATGCATTCTCATTTTGCCACTTACATGCGCAAGAACCTCATGCACCTTACCACCTATTTCTACTTCTACTCTAAACATTGCACTTGGAAGTGTTTCTTTTATAATTCCATCAATTGTTATGGGTTGTTCTTTAGCCATTTGAACCTACACTTAAGATTCTTGGCCCGTCATCAGTAATAGCAATGGTATGCTCAAAATGTGCAGATGGTTTACCATCCTTTGTAAGGATTGTCCATCCATCAGGGCCAGTAAAAATATCTTTTGCCCCTGAATTGATCATTGGTTCAATAGCAATGCACATGCCTTTAGCTAATAATGGTCCGTTTTTAGCCTCTCCATAATTTGGAATCTGTGGTTCTTCATGCAAATCAGTACCAATACCATGACCAACTAATTCTCTCACAACAGAGAATCCATTACTTTCAGCATGAGTTTGGACAGCATTGCCAATATCACCCACGTGATTACCTGGCACAGCTTGTTCGATTCCTTTTTCCAACGACTCTCTTGTAACATCAATCAACTTTTGTTTTGAAGGTTCAAGAGTTCCAACTGCAAATGATTTAGCATGATCCCCATAATAACCTTCCATCTCTGCACCACAATCTATTCCTACAATTTGTCCAGACTTTAAGATATCTTTACCTGGAATACCATGCACAACTGCATCATCTATAGAAACACATAATGTTGCTGGAAAACCCATATACCCTTTGAATGCTGGCCTTGCACCCCTAGAAATAATGAACTCTTCAGCCATACGGTCTAAGTCAGATACACACGCACCTTCTATCACAAATGGCTCTAGCATAATTAATGTATCAGCTACTATTTGGCAACTTGCAGCTATTTTGTCTATCTCTCTTTCTGATCTAGTATGAATCATTATATACGCCTCCTACCCCTAATCTTACCTTTGGTAAGAAAACCATCATAATGTCTCATCATTAGGTGAGATTCAATTTGTTGTAAAGTATCTAGAGCAACACCTACGATAATCAATAAACTAGTTCCACCAAAAAATGATGCTAAATCATAATTAATTCCCATTAACTCCATAAGTATATATGGGAATATAGCAACGAATGCTAAAGCGATAGACCCGGGGAGAGTCACTCGAGTTAAAATATTATCAATATATTCAGCCGTTTTTTTCCCTGGTCTTACTCCAGGTATAAAGCCACCTTGCTGTTTCATAGAACTAGAGACCTGGACTGGATCAAAAGCAATTGCTGTATAGAAATAGGTGAAAAATATTATCATTAGACCAAACACAACCCAATAAAATGGGTGCTCAAATGAGAACCAACGCATGAGAGTGGCAGCAAATTCACTATCCCCTAAAAAAGTAGACACTGTACTTGGAATAAACATAATGGACTGTGCAAATATGATTGGCATTACACCAGCCGTATTTACTTTCATTGGTATATGTGTATTTTGCCCACCATAAACTTTACGACCCACTACTCTTTTCGCATATTGTACAGGAATTTTTCTTGTACCTTGAGTTAGAAGCACAACAAAACAAATTATAAGAAACATAATGCCAATAAGAATGAATTCAGAAAGCCAACCGCGAGCACCTGATTGGACCATAGTAATCTCATTTATTATAACATTGGGAAAAGCAGAAATGATACCCACCATGATAATAAGAGATATTCCATTACCGATACCTCTTTCAGTAATTCTTTCACCTAACCACATAAGAAATAAAGTGCCTGTGACCATACTTATCATTCCGGTAAAAGTAAACATCATACCAGGATTATTTACGACCTGTTGGCCATTTGATGTAAGACTAGGTAAAAATACTGCAACTACACCATAAGATTGCATTGAGGATAATAAAACCGTCCCATAACTTGTAATTAGAGTAATCTTTTTTCGACCAGCTTCGCCTTCTTTTTGCAATCTTTGAAAATATGGAATGACCGATCCCATTAATTGAATAATTATAGATGATGAGATATATGGCATAATGCCTAATGAAAAGAGTGAGGCTTGTGAAAAAGCACCTCCAACAAATGTGTTAAATAAGCCAAATAGTCCACTTTTCAAATCATCAAATGCTAATGCAAGGATCTCACCATTAACACCAGGAATAGGTATATGTGCGCCAATACGAACAACGATTAATACACCAAGTGTAAAAATAATTCTAGTTCGGAGTTCTGGAATTACAAATATACTTTTTATTTTATCTATCATAGTGCAATAGCAGTCCCACCTGCTTTCTCAATTTTTTCTTTTGCTGATTGACTAAAAACCGTTGCAGTAATATCTATTTTAGATTTCATCTCACCATTTCCAAGGATTTTGACTGGTTTCAATGCAGAACGTATTAAACCATTTTCCGCGAGTATTTGCGCATTGACCTCTTTTAAACCAAGAGCTTCAATACTATCTATGTTTACTATTTGAAACTCTCTTTTAAATAGATTTTTAAAACCACGCATAGGTAATCTACGTGCGAGAGGCATTTGACCGCCCTCAAACCAAGTTCGGCGTTTAAACCCTGAGCGCTGCCCAGCACCTTTATCGCCTCTACCAGCTGATTTACCCAAACCTGAGCCGTGCCCCCTACCAACACGCTTACGCGTTTTAATTGAGCCATCTACTGGTGATAATGAGTTTAGTTTCATAATTCCTCGACCTTAAGTAAATAGGGAATAAAGTTAATCATACCACGAATTTGTGGTGAATCACTATGCTCAACAGATTGGTGCATTTTTTTTAGTCCAAGAGCTTTAAGTGTCGCTTTTGCTTTAGGTTTAAAGCCAATACCACTTTTTATCTGA
This sequence comes from uncultured bacterium, assembly GCA_964404235.1. Lineage (GTDB taxonomy): Bacteria > Fidelibacterota > Marinisomatia > Marinisomatales > UBA1611 > CACEUX01. The sequence continues at coordinate 23,817 of CAYOJL010000014.1, forward strand.
GTAATGCGCAATATTTTACCCTTTTTGACCATTAGTTAAATACCTCTCCAATAGTTAGACCACGTTTATTGGCGATAGAAACTGCATCCTTCAAACATAAAAGTGCATTCATTGTTGCATGAACTAAATTCATTTGATTTTTTGATCCTTGGCGCTTTGTTAAGATATTATGTATACCAACCTGTTCCATAACTGCTCTAACAGGTGCACCAGCGATGATTCCAGTTCCTGGGGCTGCAGGTTTAAGAAAAATACGACTTGCTCCATGCTTGCCAATAATTTTATGGGGTATAGTCCCATTTATTACTGAAACTTTAACAATATTTCTTTTCGCAATTTCTTTTCCTTTTTGAATTGCTGAAATCACCTCATTGGCTTTTCCTAAACCTACTCCAATATGACCATTCCCATCTCCTACTACAACAAGAGCTGAAAACCTAAAACGCTTACCTCTTGAGGTAACCTTTGCTGTCCTATTTATTTTTACAACCGCTTCTTCTTTTAAATCAAGTTCAGCTGGATTTATAATACTCAAATCATATACTCCTATAATTCTAAGCCATTCTCACGTGCTGCTTCTGCAAATACTTTAACTCTACCATGATAAGGATATCCATTCCGATCTAAAACAACTGGACCTATTTTTGCCTTTTTTGCCTTTGTTGCTAAAGCCTTACCTACCATCACACTTATATCCGTCTTGTTTTTTGTTTTCTTTAGTTTATTTTGTAAATCTTTGTCTTTTGATGAAGCAGAAATTATAGTGTTACTATTTAAGTCATCTATAATCTGAGCCTCAAAATGCCTCAAACTACGATAAATAACGAGTCTATAGCGGTTTGAGTGAGACATCGAAGTTTTTTTACTTCTATTACGCCTTCTTGCTTCTCTCCGTATTACTGAGCGATGTTGTGCCATTAATTATTTTGCTCCTACTGTTTTGCCTTGCTTCGATCGTACATATTCGTCTTTATATCGTATCCCTTTACCTTTATAAGGTTCGGGGGGTCTGAAAGAACGAATTTTAGCAGCCACAGCACCTACTAATTGCTTATCAATACCATCTATTTTTACCTCTGTCCTATTTGCAGTAACAGTTATACCTTCAGGGATATCAAAAATAATTTCATGGGAATATCCTAACTGCAATTGCAATCTTTGACCCTGCACTTGTGCTTGATATCCTACTCCAATAATCTGTAATTCTTTTGAAAATCCTTGAGTTACTCCAACAACCATATTGTTTATCATTTGGCGTGTTGTTCCATGAAGCGATTTTTGTTCGCGTTCATCTGATGAACGTTTGACTATCAAATTTCCATCTTCTTCCAATATTTCCATGCTACTGTGTGCATTAAACTCTAAATTACCTTTTTTCCCATTAACCTTCACTAAGTTCCCATCTATATCAATATTGACATCATCTGGAATTTGGATTGGATTTTGTCCTATTCTTGACATGATTCTTTAATAAACCTCACATATTAACTCGCCACCAACACCAAGCTGATTCGCCTTTTTATTTGACAAAACACCTCTAGAAGTGGATAAGATAGAAACACCTAAACCATCAAGTACACGCGGGGCCTCGCCTGCTCCTACATAAACTCTAAGCCCAGGTCGACTAACACGCTTAATATCCTCAATAACAGGTTTACCATTGTAATCATATTTTAGAAACAGTCTAATACTTTCCTTACCTTTGTCATTGGATATGAAAAAGAAATCTTGAATAAATTTTTCTTCTTTGAGGACGAGTGAAATACGCTTTTTCATAATACTACTGGGTACATCAACCCATCGTTTTTTTGCATTAAGTCCATTACGTATTCGTGTTAAAAAATCTGCTATGGGATCTGACATTGACATTATATTTATTCCTACCAACTAGCTTTTGTTATACCAGGGATTTCACCCTTTAGAGCCATTTCTCTAAAACATATTCTGCACAAACCAAAACGCCTTAAATACCCATGAGGTCTACCACACTTAAAACATCGTTTTTTTTCTCTTGTCGAGAATTTCACTTTTCTTTTTGATTTTTGTATTTGTGATTTCTTAGCCATTATGCTGCCTCTTCAATATCTTTATTAACTGGCTTTTCTCTAAGCGGCAAACCAAACATTTTTAGTAGTTCATACGCTTCATTATCAGTTTTTGCTGATGTTGTAATAGTAATATTCATACCACGAATTGATTGAATTCTATCATAATCTATCTCAGTAAAGATAATCTGTTCTTTTACGCCAAAATTATAGTTACCTCTACCATCAAAAGATTTAAATGAAAGTCCTCTGAAATCACGAGTTCTTGGTAATGCAATCGAAATCAGCCTTTCAAGAAATTCATACATTCGATTTGATCTAAGAGTAACTTTACATCCAACTGGCCACCCTTTTCTAATTTTAAAATTTGAAATATCCTTCTTTGCTTTTGTAATAATTGGCTTTTGACCTGATATCAAAGTAATCTCTTCTACTGCGCTATCTAAATCTTTAGAATTATTTTTAGCATCACCAATTCCCATATTTAAGGAGATACTTTGAAGCCTAGGTACTTGCATTATATTTGAATAATTAAAAGTTTTCAACAAATTAGGAACAATTTCATTTCTATAGACCAATCTTAAAGTAGGAGCATATGCATCTATCGTTATTTTCGATGCTTTAGACGAGTTCGTTGATTTTTTATTATTAGCCATTATTAAAAAGTTATTTCTTCATTTGTTTTTATTGATGTTCGCACTTTTGAGCCATCTTCTAAAATCTTATACCCAACCCTTGTAGCCTGCCCTCCATGTATGGACATTACATAAGATATGTGGATTGGAGCTTCCCTTTCAATAAATCCTCCAGATGGGTTTTCTTGTGAAGGTCTCGTAGCACGTTTTCGAAAGTTTATACCTTCTACAATTACACGTTGTTTTTTTGGAAAAACATATAATACCTTGCCTTCCATATCTTTATGGTTCCCATTTATAACTTTAACCATCATTCCTTTTTTAATATGCATACTAAATTACCTCTGGCGCCATGGAAACTATTCTCATAAATCCACTATCACGTAATTCGCGAGCAACTGGTCCAAAAATACGAGTTCCTCGGGGTTCACCTGCACTATTCAATAGAACAGCCGCATTTTCATCAAAACGTATTCTACTACCATCTTTACGGTTAACTTCTTTTTTTGTTCTAACTACAACTGCACGATGTACCTCTCCCTTTTTTACCATACCTCCAGGTAGAGCTTTTTTAACTGTGATAACAATCTGATCTCCAATACTCGCATATTTTCTTTTTGATCCTCCTAACACCTTAAAACACAAGATTTCTTTTGCTCCGGTATTATCAGCGACTTTTAATCTGGTTTCCTGTTGAATCACTTAATTAACCTAATTTTACTGATTCACGAATAATTTGACTTACTTGCCAGCATTTACGTTTACTTATTGGTCGAATGGATGATATTTTAACAATATCACCATCCTTAGGAACTATAGAAGCAACATGTGCTAGGTAACTTTTATAGCGCTTTACTCTTTTATGGTAAACTGGGTGTGATATTTCTCGAACTACACGCACATTAACGGTTTTATCCATTTTTGTGCTAATGACCTGACCAACAAGAGATTGTCTTTTCCTTTCTTTACTCACTCTTTGACACCCCCCTCTTTCCTTATTTCGAGCCTAAATTCATTTAGCACTGTCTTAATCTGTGCAATTTCCTTTTTCGTTTTAGATATCATTGTACCATCTTCTAACTGTTGAAGTGCTTTTTGAAATTTAAGATTTTGTAAAGCTTCAAGATTATCATTTAGTTTAGTTTCTAATTCTAATTTATTCATTTCCTTAAGTTCTGCAGATTTCATCAGAATACCCTCCTAACCACAACTTTAGTCTTCATAGGTAATTTATGCCCTGCATCTCTAAATGCCTGATTAGCTTCTTCTCTTGAAACACCATCAATTTCAAATAAAATCCTCCCAGGCTTAACTACAGCAACCCAATGATCCAAAGCACCTTTACCTTTTCCCATTCTTGTCTCAGCAGGACGAGCAGTTATAGGTTTATCAGGAAATATCCTAATCCACATCTTACCAATTTTACGCACTACTCGTGATATAACAATCCTAGATGCTTCTATCTGACGGGCTGTAATCCAGCCAGGCTCCACAGCTTTTAAACCATAACTACCAAAAGCTACATGATTTCCACGCATTGCCATACCACGCCTGTTTCCGCGATGCACTCTTCTGAATTTTACTTTTTTAGGTTCTAACATATAGTATAATCCTTAACGAGTAAATTGCCCATTACAAATCCAAACTTTAATCCCTATGACACCATATTGCGTGTGCGCTTCTGTTAATGCATAATCAATATCTGCACGAAGAGTATGCAACGGCACACTCCCATCAGAGAATTTTTCACTTCTAGCAATCTCAACACCACCAAGTCTTCCAGCAACATTAATTCTAATTCCTTCAGCACCCATTCTCATTGTAGATTGAATTGTCTTATTCACTACACGTCGATAAGAAATTTTCTTTTTTAATTGATGGGCAATATTAGCTCCAACTAGAGCGGCGTCAAGTTCTGGTCTTTTTACTTCTGAAATATTGATCTGAGCATCTTTTTTACCAGTTAATTGACGCAATTCTTTTTTCAACCTATTTACTTCTTCACCACCACGACCAATGACGATGCCAGGTCGCGCTGTAAATATCGTGACAGTAACCTTTTTTGAAGAGCGTGCAATTTCTACCTTTGATATACCAGCATTTGGTAAACGATGTGCAATGTATTTTCTAACTCTAACATCTTCTTCTAAATCATTAGAAAAATTATTTTTTGGTGCAAACCAATTAGAATTCCATTTCTTACTTACGCTTAATCGATATCCAACAGGATGTGTTTTTTGGCCCAACCTATCTCCTTTATTTCTCGTCAGTAATAATAATTGTTAAATGGCTAGTAGGTCTACGTAATCGAGATGCACGCCCCATAGAAGCGGCTCTAAATCGTTTCATTACAGGACCACCATTTACAAATGCTTCTTTAATTCCCAATACCTCCGGATCAATATTCAAATCTTCATTTTGATTCATTAAATTTGAAACCGCAGACCTAAGAGTCTTTTCAATAACTTTAGCAGCTTTCTCAGGAGAAAAATGTAAGTGATTCAATGCCTCACCAACCTTAAGATCTCTTACACTATCTAAAGTTTTACGTACCTTATAGGGTGATTGACGAATGTATCTTGTAATTGCTCTAGATTCCATCGTCCTATTTCCTATCCCCAGAATGCATTCTAAATGTTCTGGTTGGTGAAAATTCGCCCAATTTATGTCCAACCATATTCTCATAAATAAATACTGGAATAAATTTATTGCCATTGTGCACAGCAAGAGTATGTCCTACTAACTCTGGTGTGATCATAGATCTTCTTGACCAAGTTTTTATTACTTGTTTCTTTCCAGATTCATTCATTTTTTCAACTTTTTTCAAAAGTTTTTCATCAACAAATGGACCTTTTTTAAGAGAACGAGCCATTATTTAGTCCTACGGTTAATAATCATTGCATTTGACTTCTTATTCTTTTTTCGGGTTTTATAACCTTTTGTTGGCTTCCCCCATGGTGTAGTTGGATGACGTCCACCAGAAGATTTTCCTTCTCCACCACCCATAGGGTGATCAACTGGATTCATAGCAACACCTCTTACTTTTGGTCTGCGTCCCAGCCATCTTGTACGCCCAGCCTTACCAGAAACAATTTGTTCATGAGATCTATTTCCTACTTGGCCAATGGTCGCCAGACATTTTTCACTTACCATACGAATTTCACTTGACGGTAGCTTTAATGTACATAAACCACCATCATGAGCCATAACTTGTGCAGCCGCACCTGCAGACCTTACCATCTGCCCACCTTTACCTGGAACAAGTTCTATATTATGGACAAATAATCCGGCTGGTATGTTCTTTAAAGCTAAACAATTGCCAACTTTAAGTGGTGCGTTTTCACCTGAGATCACTGGGTCATCAACCTTTAAACCAACAGGACTAAGAATATACCTCTTATCACCATCAGCATAATTAATTAATGATATATTTGCTGATCGATTCGGATCATATTCCACTGTCATAACCCTTCCAGGAATATCAAATTTATCTCGCTTGAAATCAATTATTCTATATCTCCGTTTGTGTCCACCACCTCTACGTCTTATTGTAATTCTACCAGTATTATTTCTACCACCACTTTTTCTAAGAGCTTTTGTTAAACTCTTTTCAGGTGTCCTTGAGGTTAACTCGGAAAAATCAGAACGTGAAGCAAACCTAGATCCTGGTGTCACAGATTTTAATTGTTTAATACCCATAGTTAATTCACTGTTTCTCCACGCATTAGATCAATATCAGAGTCTGAATCAAGCGTAATTATTGCTTTTTTGTAATCAGATCGCTTTCCACTTGTTCGAATAGTCCGACCACCACTACGCACAGTCATCTGCTTATGCTTACACGATTGATTTATGGTTGCAACTTTAACCACTTTTACATCAAACTTTATCTCAATAGCTTTTTTTATTTCTATTTTATTTGCATCCTT